>QNFD01000023.1 GCA_003645435.1 Gammaproteobacteria bacterium
GAAGATCAACGCGAACAGGCTCACGCGGTCGATAGTGAAACCGAGCACCCAGGTAGCAAAAACCGTTACCAGGATAACCACCGGGATCACCACCAGCACGACAATTGCGGCCCGCGAGCCAAGCGTGAACCAGACCAGAATGGTCACTGCGGAGGTCGCCACGAACAATTTGAATAGTAATTCGTTAACCTTGTCGTTGGCAGTCTTGCCATAGTTGCGGGTAACGGTGACCCGGACGTTATCGGGGATCAGGTAGCCTTTCAAGGATTCAACTTTCGCCAATATGTTATTTGCCACGACAACGCCATTGGTACCGATGTTTTTCGCCACTGTGATGGTCACCGCAGGATCGCCGTTTGCTTCGGGTGTAGTGTCGGATTTCGACTGTCCGGTATAATGCTTAACCAGCATTTTCGATTCTTCCGGGCCCTGGAAAACATTAGCCACATCTGACATGTAAACAGGTTGCCCATCGCGGATGCCCACTACCAGCTGTTCAACATCGGAACTACTGGTCAAAAACCTGCCCGAGAGCACCACAAAATTTCGCCCGCCAAGGTCGAGTTGACCGCTGGTTACTTCGTTGTTCGCGGTGCGGATCGCGTTGGCAATCTGGTCCAGTGAAATTCCATAGCCGGATAGTCGTTCAGGGGTGATTTCCACCCGAATTTGGGAACTACGCCCCCCAATGATATCCGCCGGACCGGTATCGGGAACCTCCTTGATCCGCTGCAGCACATCCAGTGCCAGTTCCCGGAGTGAATTGTCGTCAAGGCTAGCCGAAGAAAGAGTCACTGCGACCGCGGGCACATCATCAATTCCTTTTGGTTTTACCAACGGCTGTGACACGCCGGGAGGAATACGATCCAGGTTAGACTGCAGCTTGTCGTACAATTTGACCAGGGACGGCCCCATTTCCTCACCGACCTCAAATTGGACGGTTACCATAGCCTGTGAACGGCGAGAGGCCGAATAGACATGGTCTACCCCGGGTATTTCACTCATGATGCGCTCGAGTGGATCGGCCACCAGCAGGGAAACCTGTGTGGAAGACGCACCGGGATACTGGACGAAAATATCCACCATCGGTACCGATATCTGGGGATCTTCCTGACGCGGTGTAAAAACCAGCCCCAGCAGACCGATTGCCATCGAGGCAATCAGAAAAATAGGTGACAGTGGCGACTGAATGAAAGCGGACGCCATGTTTCCCGCAAGCCCGGGACCATCACCATGTGCCGCGGGTTGGGTGACGGGAACTTTTGGGTCTGGTGTATTTTCAGCCATTACTATGCCGCATGAGTGTCATCAGGCTATCCGCGTTTAGCCGAACTGTGCAAATCGGTACGCAGATCCACCGGTGGCGAAGCAAGGATTCGATCTCCAGCGTTGAGGCCCGAGAGAACTACAATTCCGGCTCTTGTTTTTTGCCCTGCCCGTATTAGCCGCAATTCTATGGTGCCGTTGGTATTCACAAAGAAAACCCCGGGCTGGCTGCCTCTCCATACCAGGGAGGATGGGGGGACGACCGGAAATGCGGATGATTGTCTAGTGTTATCCGGTAACACTACGGTGGCATACATGCCTGGCGCCACCGGTGCACCGGGAGGAACCGAGAGTTCCACTGTTACGGTGTGACGGAAGGCATCCGCGGCAGGAAAAATTCTTTCCACAACCGTATTTAGCGGCATATCCAACGCGTCAAGCCTGACTTCGACCGGCATGCCGCTGTATACGCCGCGAATTATCCGTGCGGGAACCTCGACCCTGATCAGCAGATCATCGGTATCGGCTACCCGCATCAGCGGCTGGCCTGGCTGAACGATATTTCCGCGCTCGACAAACTTTTCCAGAACGACGCCATGGCCTGGTCCCAGAATCAGGGTATCGTCCAGGCGAATTTCGATCTCGTCAATGTGGGATTGCGCACGCATGACACCCGCCTGGGCGCGCTCCACGCCAGCTCGCAAGCTATTGAATTGCGCATATTTTTCGAGGCGGCTATCGCTGGTTCCAATCATGTTGGATGCCGGCCGCGTAACGAGCCGGTCAAACATCTGCATCACTCCCATGCCGCCCTGCGGGCTGGGATCCGGTGCATAGACCTGCCGATAGAGCTGTACATTCGCGTCCTGCAGCACCGCGGACGCTTCGGCCAGATTTGCCCATGCGGACCTGCGTTGAGTTTCGAGAATATCGCTATCGAGTTCCAGCAATATCTGTCCGGGATTGAATCGGGTGCCTACCGGTCCAGCCACGTACCTGACGTAACCTGGCGCCTTGGCAGAAAGTGTCACCAGGTGGCGTGGTACCGCCGTACCGCCCAGGCTGACCGTTGCCCGAATATCGAATAGTTCCACGGTGACGATATCACGCGGGAGCGGCCTGTTGCTGTTACCCGGTTCTACCTGGGCATGCGCACTTGTGATCGGGGTGGTAGGCGACTCGCCGCAAGCGGTGATCAAAATCGCCAGCCAAAATACCAGCAGCATTAAGCTGGCGCGATACAGCCAGCTCCGCCCTGTATCATCGTTGTACAGGCATCGATCCGGCCTGGTCGGCGCTTGCCTGCATCGCAGCGTTACTGGTTGAAACCCGGATAGAGTTCGCACTACACTCTCGCCATCACTTCAAAACTCTTGATAAATGGCTTCGCCATCCGCGGATCCTTGACCATCGCCATGTAGTCGCCGGTCAGGAACTTGATTTTCCGGGTTGTATAGGCGGCGCCCAGACCCATCATTCCCGGTGGTTTTTTTCTCCAGGCCTCCCACTGTTTCTCGCTGGCCCGAATATCCCAGTTCAACGCCTCGCTAGCATAACTTCCTGCATTTACCGCTTCGCCATTTTCTACGGTTATGAAACCCCTGGGTTGATCCTCGCCGTCAATACCGTATCCGATCACCGAGTTGAAATCGATTTTTTTAAGTTCATCGGCAAGCTGTGGTTCGTTGTTCCACGCTTGCATGAATTGTTGCATCCAGCTATCTGAAAATTGCTCACTCACACCACTGCCTCCCAGTTTTTGTTATGAGGTTAGCTGATTATGCAAATACCGTACCAACTCATAAGTGATTGAAAACAATAGAGTTGAAATTTCGTGTTGCATTTGCATGCAACATTTGTCCGAACCCGGGTTAGATACTATAATTAATTGAAATATATGAATTTTTTAAGCATTGGGCCAGGTTTGTTATGTTGCATATGATGCGCAACATGGGCTATAGTTAATATCATTGATGTCAGGACCAGTTGCAATACGATGAAAGAAATCACACCCATCATTTCCACCGTCATGGAGCAGGTCAGGGAAGGTATCTTGATTACGGATGAAAAAGGTAATGTTCGTTGCGCAAATGACGCGGCGTTGGAACTTTTGAACTTGCCGGCTAATACCAAACCGAAGAACGTCAGAGAAATTAGCTCCTGTAATCTGGTGGAGTTGATATCTGTTGCTGAGGAGAGTGAAGGACAGGCGGATGGAGCTAGCCAGCAAAATGGCAACTTCATCACTTTTGACCACGCATTGAAAGGTCGGGATGCAACCCGTCACCTTCGATTCCGTACCGGGGTCTGTAATGTGCCAGGCTCTTCCAACCGATTTCGGGCGATCATGATCCAGGACCGTACCGGTGAGCAACGTCTGGATTCGGTATTGAATTTTCGTCGTGGAGCTGGAATGGTAACCGATGATCCGGCGATGCTGGAGGTCCTTTCCGAGGCCATGCGCATTGCCGAGTCAGAAGCTTCCATACTGTTACAAGGTGAGTCCGGCACCGGTAAGACCCTGCTAGCGCGCATGATTCATAAACACAGCAAACGCAAGGACGAGCGATTCGTAGAGGTTAGCTGCGCGGCGATACCCGATGCCCTGGTCGAATCCGAACTCTTCGGCCATGTGAGAGGCGCCTTTACGAGTGCGGTCAGCGATCGACAGGGACGCTTTCAGGCTGCACACAATGGTACGATATTCCTCGACGAGGTCGGTGAAATACCGATAAACCTGCAATCCAAGCTGCTGAGAGCGCTGCAGGACCAGGAATTTGAAAAAGTGGGGTCGGACCAGACAGTTCAGGTCGACGTACGCGTAATCAGCGCTTCAAATCGCGTGCTGCGTGATGCGGTCGACGAAGAACGGTTTCGCCCCGACCTTTATTACAGGCTCGCAGTGATCCCGATTTATATTCCGCCACTGCGGGAAAGGCCGGGAGACGTACCCTTACTAATCAAACATTTTTACCAGGGACTGGCAGAACGCGGGTATCCGGAAGACATCGGCTTTAGCCATGACGCAATTTCGAAGATGATGGATTATCCCTGGCCTGGTAACGTCCGTGAACTCGCTAACGCGGTAGAGCACGGTATTATCTGCGCCAAGGGAAAGGTCGTAACCGATGCGAGCCTGCCCAAGGATATCCGGGATTATGGCGGTACCCACGATTCGAGGAGGAGTGGCGACAGGGCCGAGATTGAAGAACAGGATCGGGAAAGAATAAATGCCGTCCTCAGGAAAGTTGACGGCAACCGGGCTGAAGCTGCGGAAGAACTGGGCATAGATCGCAGCACTCTGTGGCGGAAAATGAAGCGCCTGGGTATTGATCCGCAAAAACCCGGGCCCGATTCCCTGGACTACTAGTTTTCCGCGATGTTTTCCGCGATTGAATTATTGTAGTCCAGCAAACGTTGTTCCAGGATTTTACGACGCTTGGCAATCTGGGCTTCGTCACCCTTCTGCATTTGTTGCAAGGTATCCTCAAGCGCCTTGATTCGCTCTTCAATATTCTTGCGATAGGTTTCCATACGCTTGTTGTGATATTCCTGCATGCCCTTGACTTCTTCCTCCAACTGCCTGTAGCGGTCTTCAACATTCCGGCGGTAATCTTCCACATAGCGTTGATGGTCTCTGTCCATCATTTCAATGTCTCTTGCCAGAGACTTGTTCCGGTCTTCGGTAAAATGGAGGTAGTCTTCTCGGCGTAGCGTGAGCCCCCTGCTCATTGCCGCAATCTCATTATCGATATGTATCTGGCTAGGCACCTGAGAATAGTTTAAGGCGGGACCGCTAGCGTAGTCGAGAGCGCCTTCATTTCGGGGTGGTTGCTTTTCCTGCGCCGATACGGTGCCTGTCGTGATTGCAAGTAGAACGACTAAATTAGCTGTAAATATTGCCCTGTTCATTCAAAATCTCCAGTCGAACATCAGATTGTAAGTGGATACCGGTTCGGGTATTCACGAACGAGTACTTATACACCTTAGTACTTATCAGTATAGGATGTAAAGCTCGAAAACCTGCCCCCGGTTTATGTTTATGAACAAGTCCGGCCAGCAAATTCAGGCTTGTTGAAGGGTTAAATAGGTCATAAAATTTGACATACGTCAATGTCCCGGTGCGCGATCTCTGGGAAAATATCTTATTATAGGATTACCAGTTAAATAAGTTGGTGATCGAGTGATCTGTCACCTATAATTTTAACATTGGTAATATTGCAGTATGATTGCGTGGTCAGGGGCATAAACTGTTAATTTGCTGCTCCAGGGGCTCTGATACACAAGACATTACAGTGATGCGGAATGCAATGCCTGATTAGGGTAAATGATGCGGGCAACCAAATTGAGATAATCCAGAGGGGAAAACGAAAATAAACATGACTATCACCAAGCCTTCCAAACGCCTATGTGCGGCTAGTTTCACAGCCAAGTGTGCTACTCTTTTAATTTGGCTGCTCATGTCGGCAGTAGTGGTCGCGGCCTTTATATTCAACAATGGTGGTGTACTGGTCTGGGTTGATAAGAACCCGGCGATTAACTACCTGCTTTTGATTTTTTCCACCTTTATTTATGTAGGCGTTGGTTTCTTGCTGCTAAGGTTAAATTTTTGCGACGAAGTAGAACAATAATCTGCAGTGTATGTCCTGATAGGCTGTTAGGGAGCCTCTGATCAATTCATGAATCAACAGCTGCTGGTTAAAATGCGCCAGCTCTTCGTTGCAAATCTTACGAATAGATTGACTATTCGCTGCGATTCGCGCCTCGATCTGACTCATTTTAACCGCGCATCTGTATGACTCAGAATTGATCAGAGGCTCCCTAGGTCTGATTGACGCGAAATCGGGTTAGCGCGATTCCACCGAGAATCGTAACCAACGCCAGGATACTATTCCATTCGACCGGTTCCGAGAGAACCAGCGCACCGGCAAAAAATGCGACCACCGGGATCATGTAATTAATCGTTGAAAGAAAGGTCGGGCCGGCACGCTCTATCACCGCAAACAGGATGATCGTGGCAATACCGGTAGGGCCAATACCGAGCCAGATTACCGAATTCATCGACCTTAAGCTAATGCCCGCCGAGCCAGCCGGTGCCAGCCAGAGCCACAGGGGAAGCATGGTGATGCTGGCCGCGACTAATACGCCGGTGCCGGCGACCAGTGGGCTGTAACGCGGCAGGCGACGCACCAGAATAGTATTCACAGCGTAGCTAGTGGCTGCGATAAATATTGCAAACCCCCCAACTGCCGCAGGTCCACCGCCTTCAAATACCGGGCCGAGCAAGATCGTGATACCGGTAATACCCAGCGTGAAACCGAAGATTTTGTAGCGATTGAGATTTTCGCCTTCGACAAAATAATGCGCCAGCAGCATCGTCATCAGCGGCATGATCGCCATAATCATTCCGGCGATACCAGAGTTTACCGATTGCTGCCCCCAGGCAATCAGAAAAAATGGGAACAGGTTGCCGACGAAACCCATTAACAGGAATGCCATCCAGGCTTTAACACTAACCGGTAGTCGCAGGCCCCGGGCATAGCACACCAGTACCAGTACCAGTGAACCCAGCACAAGGCGGTAAAACACGATCGAGTAGGGATCGATCGTTTCCACCGAAATCGATATGAACATGAACGAGGTGCCCCAGAGAAGCACCAGACCCATTAATAGCGACCAGTTTATTAGTGTGGTTCTTGAATCCATATGTGCGCGCTCGGGCTTTACTGTAAATCGGGTAGATCGCGGTATAACTCAAGCGCCTGTGGATTTGCTAGCGACTGAATATTCTTGACCTCGCGGTTATGCACCACTTCGCGCACCGCGAGTTCGACGATCTTGCCCGATTTAGTGCGCGGTATCTCGGCTACCTGGATAACTTTCGCCGGCATATGCCGGGGTGTACATTTCTCGCGCACGGTTTGTCTTATCTTTTTCACCAGTTCATCGTCGAGTGAGTGCCCATTAACTAGTACCACGAATAGCACCACGCGCACGTCCGAGTCCCAGTCCTGGCCGATGACAATGCTTTCTACAATCTCATCGAGTTGTTCGACGTGACGGTAGATCTCGGCGGTGCCGATGCGCACACCACCCGGATTCAGGGTTGCATCCGAACGGCCGTAAATGACGATACCGCCATGGTCGGTGAGTTTGACATAGTCGCCGTGATGCCAGATATTTTCGAATTCGGCAAAATAAGCATTGTGGTATTTTTCGCCGCTTTCATCGGCCCAGAAATATACGGGCTGACTCGGAAAAGTTTTCGTACACACCAGCTCGCCTTTTTGGTTTCGCACCGACTCCCCGTTTTCATTGAACACCTCGACCGCCATGCCGAGCCCGCGGCATTGAATTTCGCCCCGGTAAACCGGCAGTATCGGGTTGCCGAGTACGAAACAGGAAACAATATCGGTGCCCCCCGAAACAGAGGCCAGGCACAGGTCTTTCTTGATAGCCGCATATACATAATCGAAGCTTTCCGGCGCCAGTACCGACCCGGTCGAGCAAAGGCATCGTAGTGAAGACAGGTCGTATTTCCTGCCTGGTTCCAGATTGTTTTTCTTCAACGCGTCGATGTACTTGGCCGAGGTGCCGAACAGGGTCATATCGACCGCCTCGGCATAGTCCCAGAGCACATTGCCATCCGGATAAAAAGGTGACCCATCGTAGAGCACCAGTGCCGCCTTGCTGGCCAATGCGCTAACCAGCCAGTTCCACATCATCCAGCCGCAGGTAGTGAAATAAAATACGCGATCACTGGGCCGAATGTCACAATGCAACATATGTTCTTTCAAATGCTGGAGCAATACACCACCGACTTTATGGGTGATGCATTTGGGTTTACCGGTGGTACCGGAAGAATATAAAACGTAGAGCGGATCGTTAAAACCGCGCGGCACAAAATCAATGCCCGCCACCGGCCTGGCGATGATTTCGGCCCAGTTGACGACTGCCAGGTCGTTTTGCAGGCCAGCCAGGTTAACCTGAATAATTTTCTCAACACTGGGCAATGCCGCGCCGATGTTTCGTACCTTGTCGGCAAGATCGATTTTTTTGCCATTGTAGAAATAGCCGTCGACCGTGAATAGAAAACGAGGACTGGTCTGGCCGAAACGATCGATAACGCTTTCCTCGCCAAAGTCAGGCGAGGTCGATGTCCAGACCGCGCCGAGACTGGTAGCGGCGAGCATGGCGACGATTGTTTCAGGCATGTTCGGCATATAGGCGGCAACCCGGTCACCCGCCTGCAGTCCGTTGCTGCGCAGCCAGTCGGCGACGCTCGCGACCTGTTCGTAAAGTTGCTGCCAGGTTAACGTATATTCAACCTGGTCCTCGGCACGAAAGTAGATAGCAATCTCGCTACTTTTCTTGCGCAACAGATTTTCGGCAAAATTTAACCTGGCATCGGGAAACCACTGCGCCTTTTCGATATCGTCGCCATCGATTAATACGCGCTTGCCCTTGTCACCAATGACGCCACAAAAATCCCAGAGTGTTGACCAGAAGTCTTCTTTTTCATCAATTGACCATTCATAGAGTCCGTCGTAATCGCTAAACGACTGCTTACAACGATCATTCGCGAACAACATGAATTCACGCATCAGGGACTGATCGATTTGCTTTTGTGTGGGTTGCCACAATGGTGCGACAGAGTTCATTTTATGATCCGGAATTTGCGTTTCGCGATTCTACTATGAGTTACCCCCTCACCCTAGCCCTCTCCCCGGGAGGGAGAGGGAATATACTCATTTTCCCATGGGATGAGGGAGCGCATTAGTCGAAGACATTGTTGTTTTCTCCCTCGCCCCTCAGGGGAGAGGGCAGGGGTGAGGGGTTGTTACCGACCCTTCCAAACAGGTTCGCGTTTCTCGGCAAAAGCCTTAAACCCTTCAAGCCCATCCTCACTGCCGTAAAGAATATCGACACTCTCAAACTGGCGTTTGGTAATTCGATTCAACGCATCCTGAAACTTCATACCCTCGGCCTCGCGCGCAACTTCCTTGATGGTTGCAAACACCAGCGGCGGTCCGGCTTCGAGTTGTTCGGCTATTTCCCAGACCCGGTCCGATAGTTTATCGGCGGGCAAAACTTCATTCACCAGTCCCCAGCGATGGGCTTCCTGCACGTCCATCCAGCGCCCGGTGTAGAGCATTTCCATGGCGACGTGGTAAGGAATCCGCTTCGGTAGCTTGAGCGTGGCGGCATCGGCGAGGGTGCCGGCCCTGATTTCGGGCAGCGCAAAGGTGGAATGATCCGAGGCATAGATCAGGTCGGTTGAGAGCGCGAGTTCGAAGCCGCCGCCAACCGCCATTCCGATTACCTCGGCGATCACTGGTTTGTTGAGGTCACGCAATTCCTGCAGACCACCGAATCCGCCAACACCATAATTACTATCGACAGCGTCGCCATCGGCCGCCGACTTGAGGTCCCAGCCAGCAGAAAAAAACTTGTCACCGGCGGTGCGTACAATTGCCACGCGTAAATCCGGATCGTCACGAAATTCTTTAAAGGTCTCACCCATCAGGCGGCTGGTGACCAGGTCGATTGCATTAGCCTTGGGGCGATCGAGAGTAACTTCAAAGATACCGCCAACACGTTTGGTTTTTATCACTTCGGACATGGTTTCATTTCTCCTGTAAGAGGGTGTCGTAAGACGATGAGTGCGTCGGCGGCGAATACACCTTCACCTTCCGCACAAATCAATAATGGGTTGACGTCGAGTTCCAGTAATTCATCTGCCTCGGCCATTGCGTAATTCTGAATAGCCAAAATTGCTTCCACCGCTGCTTTCAGGTCGGCTTTAGGCTTGCCGCGATAACCGGCGAACAAAGGCGCCGATTTTAATTCGCCAAGTAGCGTTTCGATATCATTGGGGCTTGCCGGTACCAGTAGTGTTCGGCTGTCTTGCATGATTTCGACGAGGATACCACCGCTACCTATGGTCAGCACGAGGCCGAACTGGGAGTCGCGGGTGATACCGACGATGAGTTCGGCGACGGCAGATTCTACCATCGATTCAAGATACAACGCATCGCTCAATTCCAGTAAAGACAAAGCGGCTGTGGCGACTGCTTCGTTCGATCGTAGATTCAAATGCACCGCACTGGACTCGGTTTTGTGGGCGATGCCGAGTGCCTTCAGAACCAGCGGGTAGCCGATTTCATCAGCATGATCAATTGCCTGCTGTACCGAACTGATAGTTTCATTGGCGGGTACCGGTACCTGAAACTGGGCTAGCTTTTGTTTCGCGGCGGCTTCGTTCAGCGTGGTTTTACCAGGTTTGGGTGTTGATAGAGCTAATACCGGTTCACTTTCGGCCAGACGCCAGGCATGCCCGATATCCGCAGCAACTTCCGCAGCCTGCAGGGCTTCATCAAAGCCATAGAGGCTGACGATGCCATTTTGCATAAACCTCGCGGTGTAATCTTCAGAAATATTTTCCGGCAGGGAAAGCACAAATGCTCCTTTCGCCTGATTGGCCCTGAGTGCGGTCTCGAAGGATTCGACCGCTATATGCCATTCCCAGTCCTGGCAGCGTTCGCGATGCGGAAAATCAAGAATGAGAAAATTTATATCGAAATCATTGCCGACCATGCCGCTATAGACTGCCGTCATGACCTCGGCATTGCCCCAGCAATAGGTATGGTAGTCGAGGGGGTTGGCAACTGTAACCAGTGGTCCTAAAGCGGCTTCGAGGGATTGTTTTTGATGATCCCCCAGTGCTGGAAAATACACTTTCTTGCCGACTGCCGAATCGGCGATGATACACGCCTCACCGCCGGAGCAGCTCATCGATGAGAGCCGATAACCATCGAGTGTTCCGCAGACGTGCAATAGCTTCAACGACTCGAGGAAAGTCGGAATCGAATGTGCCTGGCCAAAACCATTACGCCGCAGGAAGGCGTCGGCAGCGGTGCGTGATCCAGCCAGCGACGCGGTGTGCGACAGGGTGGAGGATTGCGCCTGTTCGCTCTTGCCCACTTTGAACACCACGATCGGTTTGCCCAGTGCGCGTGATTTTTTTGCCAGTGCCTCCATGCCGGCGATCGAATCGAAACCTTCAACGTGTAATCCAAGCGCGGTAACACGCGGGTCATCGAGTATGGTCAGGCCCAGGTCGGACATGCCGACCAGGGCCTGGTTGCCGACCGTGAGAATGTAAGCCAGCGGCAGGCCTCTCCGCTGCATGGTGAAATTCATTGCGATGTTAGACGACTGCGCGATAATAGCGACGCCGGTTTGATAGGACTCGAGCCTCTGACCACCCTGCTGGTCGGGCCATAGCAGCGCCGCATCGGCATAGTTGATAAAGCCGTAGCAATTTGGTCCGAGTACCGGCATGTCACCCGCAGCTTCGATCAACGCGGACTGCAATTCGTCTCCGGTTTCATCAGCCTCGTGAAATCCCGATGCATAACAAATCGCGCCGCCGGCACCGATTGCTTTAAGTGATTTTATTATGTCGATGGTGAGATGGCGATTGACACCGACAAAGGCGGCATCCGGGCAACCGGGCAATGCTTCCACCGAGGCAAATGCGGGAATGCCCTGAACTTCTTTTTTAGTTGGATGAACCGGCCAGATATCGCCCTCATAACCCATTAACTGGCATTGTTCAATGACTCGACTGGCTTGCAGACCGCCGATCGCAGCGATGGATTTCGGGCGTAGCAGACGTTCCAGCTTCGACATCGAAAAAATTCGGCTTAGCCGCCGAGAGGGCGCAATAGTTCGCGCGAGATAATATGGCGCTGAATCTCAGAGGTCCCATCCCAGATACGTTCAACCCGGGCGTCGCGCCAGAATCGCTCCAATGGCAGTTCGTCCATCAGGCCCATGCCGCCGAAGATCTGTATCGCTTCATCGGTAACGCGGGACAGCATTTCAGTCGCATAGAGCTTGGCGCTGGCAATTTCGCGATTGGCATCGAGTCCCTCGTCGAGGCGCCAGGCAGCGGAGAGGGTTAGCCAGTCAGCCGCGTCGATTTCGGTAATCATGTCGGCGAGTTTGAACGACACCCCCTGGAACTTGCAAATTTGCTGACCGAATTGCTTGCGTTCGGTGGTATAGGGCAGGGCGTATTCGAACGCACGGCGGGCACGACCGACACTGGTGGCGGCGACGGTCAAACGGGTTGCGTATAACCAGTCGTTGGCGACATCGAAACCACGGTGCAATTCACCCAGGATTTGCGACTCGGGCAGTCGGCATTTATCGAAGTTCAGAATACAGTTCTTGTAACCACGGTGGCTTACCGAATTGTATCCGGGGCGAATTTCGAATCCGGGTGTATCGCGATCGACCAGGAAGCAGGTAATTTTTTTCTTTATGCCACGAGGGGTTTGTTCTTCACCGGTGGCGATAAAGACGATGACGAAATCGGCGATATTGGCATGACTGATGAAATGTTTGCTACCGTTGACGACCCAGTCGCCGCCATCGAGCTTAGCGTTACATTTCATGCCGCGCACATCTGAACCGGCCTCGGGTTCGGTCATTGCGAGCGCGTCGAATTTTTCACCCTTCACCGCCGGCAACAGGTATTTATCGCGTTGCTCCTCGTTACAGGCCATGAGAATACCGGAGGGACGGCCAAAGAATACCGCGAGAGCATTGCTGGCGCGCCCAAGCTCGCGTTCGAGCAATGTGAAATCCAGCGCACCAAGCCCGCCGCCGCCGAATTCTTCGGAAATATTGGCCGCAAAGTAACCAGCCTCGATACACTTGTCGCGAATTTCATGACCGAGCTCAATTGGAACCTCACCGGTTCTTTCCACCTCTGCTTCGTGTGGATAAATTTCCTTTTCAACAAATTCCCGTACCGTATCGACGATCATTTCCTGTTCAAAACTCAAACCGAAATGCATTTTAATTCTCCCAATTCAAAACTATTTAGGAATCATTAGCGGCTGTTCGCGCCTGATTAATGAGTTGCTGCTCATAACTTGCAAGCGTTTTCCCTGCCCCCCAGTTGGTTCCCTTAAGCGCCTGCAAGATTGCAATCAGGTTGTCATCACGGATGACTTCCAGATCCCGGGGTGACAGGCCATCAGCCTGGGTATCGCATTGATCGCCGATTTCGTTTATAAATTCATCGGTTAATTCCGGCACATCCATGAGCTTGGTCCAGGGCCATTTGAGGCAGGGACCGAACATCGCCAGCATGGCCCGCATGCCGCCTTCTCCACCTGCCAGGTGGAAGGTCTGCATGGTGCCCATTTGCGCCCATCTAAGTCCGGGACCGTAGGCGATGGCGGTGTCAATTTCCGCCGCGGTGGCGACCTTGTCATGCAGCAGCCATAGCGCCTCGCGCCACAATGCTTCCTGCAAACGGTCCGCGATAAAACCCTCTATTTCTACCCGGCAATGCAGCGGGTGCATACCAATTTCAGCGTAGAAAGTCCTGGCCCAGGCTATGTATTCAGGATCGGTCTGTTCTCCACCAACGAGTTCTACCAGGGGCAGCAAATAAACTGGGTTGAAAGGGTGAGCAACCATTAGTCTCTCTGGATTCTGCATATCCCGCTGTAACTCGGTTGGCATGATGCCGGAGGTGGAAGAAGTGATAACTGCGTCCGTTGCGGCAGTGGTTTCGATTTCAGCATAGACTGCACGCTTGATATCCGGTCTTTCGGGAACCGATTCGATAATTAGCTGTGCATTGCCCGCGGCTGCGGCCACGGTATCGTGCCAGCTAATAGATCCCTTTTGGCGGCGGGGCACCGTGCCAAGTTTCGCAAATGCACTCTCCGCATTAGCTAGCACCGCATCGAATTTGACCTTTGCATCTGCAGCCGGGTCGAACACGGCAACGTTGATACCATTCTCGATCAGGCGTGCCGCCCAACCGCCGCCAATGACGCCGCCGCCAATAATAGCGGCTGTTTTAATTTCGAGCATAGTAATCTCCACCTATTTTGATACGGGTGCACGCTTTTGCAGCTGCATTTTTTCGCGCACCTGCGCGGGTGTCATCAGGGTCGCGCCCATGTTGGTGACGATGGTCGCGGCCATCTCGACCAGCTGTGCGTTGGTCGCGAGTTCACCTTTTCTTAACCATAGATTATCTTCGAGGCCAACGCGAACATTGCCGCCGGCGAGTACAGCCGCGGCCGCGTAAGGCATTTCATGGCGGCCGATTGAAAACGCCGAAAAAGTCCAGTTAGAAGGCGTGTTATTGACCATCGCCATGAAAGTGTTGAGATCGTCGGGTGCGCCCCAGGGAATACCCATACACATCTGGATCATCACCGGATCCTGAATAATGCCCTCGTCGACCAGTTTTTTGGCGAACCACAGGTGACCGGTCTCAAAAACTTCAATTTCGGGGCGCACGCCAAGGTCGGTCATCATTTGCCCCATGGCGCGTAACATGCCGGGTGTGTTGGTCATCACGTAGTCGGCCTCGGCGAAATTCATCGTGCCGCAGTCGAGTGTGCAAATTTCAGGCAGGCATTCTCTCACGTGGGCAACACGCTCGCTCGCTCCCGCCATATCGGTACCGGTCTCGTTGAGAGGCAGGGGAGATTCCGGATCGCCAAAAACCATGTCGCCACCCATGCCGGCGGTCAAATTGATCACGACATCGGTATCCGAGTCGCGAATACGGTCGACTACTTCGCGAAATAAATCGG
The DNA here is from genome assembly GCA_003645435.1 of Gammaproteobacteria bacterium. The sequence goes on from QNFD01000023.1 coordinate 14,904, forward strand.
TGCGGCGGTTCGGTTTTCCAGTCTCGGGATCGCGTACGTGGCAATGGACCACGGCGGCTCCCGCTTTCGCGGCATCGATGGCA
>QNFD01000024.1 GCA_003645435.1 Gammaproteobacteria bacterium
TTACCGACGGATACACAGGTGAACATGTCCACCTCTGTCGCCTTAAGCTCGTCGAGTCGCATGATACGAACCCGATGATCTTTACGGGTCAAATTTCTGCCCAATACCACCGGGGTCGAAGTCGGTCGGTATTCAAGCAGGATATCTCTTGCCGTATCCAGTTGCCAATTGCGTTTAACCGATACCGGATTATAAAAACTAACCACAAAATCGCCGCTGCCGGCACTGTGGATTCTTTTCACGATTGTTTCCCAGGGAGTCAACAAATCAGAAAGAGAAATGGTGCAGAAATCATGCCCCAGTAAAGCACCCGCAGCACTCGAATTTGCCTGCATCGCACTGATTCCCGGAATGACTTCTATCTTCACATTTAACCATTCGGGATGATTCTCCTTACCGGCGAGTACATTATCGAGCAATTCAAACACCAGGGTTGCCATCGCATAAATGCCGACATCGCCACTGGAGATGAGTGATGTGGTTTTGCCCTGCGCAGCCAGGTCCAGCGCCTTGCGCGCGCGCCCTACTTCCTCACCCAGGGGTAAATCGTGCTGAGTTTTACCGCGGCAGATTTCCCCCAGCAACTCAATATACAATCCATAGGCCACCAGGTCGCTACTGGCCTCGATCGCTTTAATGGTTTTTGGGGTAATCAGTTCGGCATCGCCGGGACCGGCACTGACCAGGAATAATTGGGTCATTTTCTTATCAGATTTGAAAAGGCGTGAATATTAACGCTTTTCTGGCTTAAGGGGCATAGCTGCGCGCGACAGAAATAGTCGCACGAGCATTTTTTTTCTTGAGTATCACCAGTTCAGCCGGCGCACCGGTAATATCGGTTGCCGCACAGAGCGCAGCGGCCTCGGCGACGCCATAGCAACCGACTTCCCTGAACACGATTTCCGATTTCTCACTGAGCGCATGCTCTTCTTCACGTAGCTGAGACGCAGTAAAAAATTGCAGTGGCAGCCGAAGCTTATTTGCCAGTTCGAGCAAGCCTGGCTCATCGGCCTTGATATCAATACTCGCCAGCGCCGAAAAACTCACAGATTCGTCTAGCTCTTCACGAACCAGATCGACGAGCTCTGATAACACAATTAGCGGACAACCTCGATCACAGCCCATGCCCAGCGTGTAAACGGGCCGACCGTAATCGGTAGCCGAGGTCACCACACACTGTGCTGAAATAGCCCTGGCAATATCATGCGCGAAAACACCGGCACCGCCCTCGTGACCCGACAGCAACGGGATTACAAATTTTCCCTGGTGGTCGATGACGATCACCGCCGGATCGGTATACTTATTTTTCAGAATTGGCGCCAGCGCCCGCATGACAATTCCTGTTGAGCATATGAATATGCATCGATGTCCTTCAGCAAATGCGGATTGCGCGGCTTCGATAAACGGCTTCGGTCGATGCTGGTGTGATGCATGGGGTATCAAGTCCAGTAAGCGTATGGCCAATTGCCGACCTTCTTCACCGAGGCTGAATATATCGACCGGAGCAGCTTTCTGTTTCATTTTGTAGAACCGTAGTTGCGCGCCCGGTTGACCAGAAACAGGGAAAAATAGGGTCCGGGCTGAGCATCCAGGGTTCGGATATCCTGCACGATCCGCTGATTTTCATGACCGGCATATTCGATATAGCAGCAGTCGTCGACACGATTTGCCGCTTCGATTAGCGCCAACAGCTCGGCGCGACGACGACCGGGCTTCATAATTGCGACATTATCAAACTGCCTCAGGGTTTGCAGTATGTCATCACTACCGCGGCGGCCCGAAATAATCGCGATGTTTTCCGCGAGTAAGCCAAGCGGTTTACCGCAAAGCGCGGCCGATGCATTAATCGAAGATATGCCCGGCACGATTTCGACCTCGTAATTATCGGCCAGACGATCATACAGGTATGCAAAAGACCCAAACAGGAACGGATCACCCTGGCACAGAAAAACCACCCGCTCACCTTTATCCAGGTGACTGGCTATGATCCTGGCTGCCTCGTCGTAAACTGAATTTGCCACTTCGCGACTTTCGCACATGGGCATCACGATAGCCTGTTCCTGTTGGCCTGGATTGTTACTATCTGCCAGCACCGTGGCCGCTATATTCCTCGCCATGGAATATCCATTGTCACTGCTCAGGTAAGTCACGAGGTCGCATTGCTGGACCAGGCGAACGGCTTTCATCGTCATCAGTTCAGGGTCACCTGGACCCACGCCTACGCCATAAAATACACCTCTGGATTTACTGGGAGAGTCGTTCATGGTATTAGTTTTCGCTTTTTATACATTTAACCACCAGTACAGGTCTCAGTGTCCTGGATTCACTGCTTTGCGGCAAATTCTTGCTGACCTGGATATCTATTTGTTCAAGCCCGTGTTTACCGGGTATAAATTCTAACAGGGCCTGACGACTGGTCCCGGTGACTGCACTGGCTACCAGTTTCCCCCCAGTTCGCAGACGCCGCCAGGCATATTCGAGCATCTCCTCCAGGCCACGGCTGCCGCCGATAAAAATACAATCAGGATCGGCTAAGCCATCGCAGCCTTCCGGCGCACTTGCCTCGATTACGCTAAGGTTATGATCGGTACCGAATCGCTCACTGTTGATCTTGATATGCTCGATTCGGTCGGGATCGTTTTCGATCGCATAAATATGCCCAAATTCATTCCAGTGCGCCCATTCGACGCTGACGCTACCGCAGCCAGCACCAATATCCCAGGCAACTTCACCCGGCGCGGGTTGCATTAAGGATAAGATAGTCAGTCGTATTTCGCGCTTGCTAATCATGCCGAAGCCGGGCTCCGCGCCGGTCGAAAACAAGTGATCGGCGATACCGGGAAAGGACGGCAACAGTGCTGGCTTACCGCTTAACTGGATCACGCAGACGTTAAGCTCGTGAAACACAGATTTTGAATTAGCCAACTCTGCGACGGCAAACTCGCCTACCCGCTGCTGCGGACTACCCATCGCCTCACAGACCCAGATCCTCGATCCGGCAAAACCCTGGGCTTGCAGCTCGCGCGCAATCGCGATCGGATTCGACTTTGCGTCGGTCAGGCAGGCGATTAGTTTGCCGTTAGCTAAATGGCGCCTCAAGCTGTTAAGAGGCCGGCCATGCAGGCTCACCACATCAGCGTCTTGCCAGGGCAGACCCAGGGCATGAAAACAGGCCTGCACGCTCGATATATTGGGATGGAAAATCAAATGATTACTGCCAACAACACGCTTTAAATACTTGCCGACACCAAAATACAGCGCATCACCAGAGGCTAGTACGACGACTCGTTTTAACTGCTGTGTATCCAGCAGGCTGCCTAATTCTGAAAAAGGGGATGCAAAAACAATTTTTTCCGCCTGCGTATCGATATCCTCGATTTCAGCGAAATGATGTCCGGAACCGAAAATCACCTGCGCCTGCCGGATCACCCCGGTCGCTAGCGGGGTCAGCGCCGAAAGCCGATCGCAACCGAGGCTAACCACCGTAATCGGTTCACCTTTCCACTCGATCTGAACCGAACTATTACCTCGTACATTGAACTCAGACATGATGATTAAAACAAAAGCCCGTTTTTGAGGCGTACCAGAGTATTAAACGCACCGGCTGCGAGGGCACTGCCGCCTACCCTGCCCCGCAAGGTAAAACATTCGACGCCCAGATCGACACGATGATCCCATAGATAATCTTTCGATTCAGGCGCACCTACAAATCCAACCGGCATACCTATCACTAAACTGGGCTTAACCGGACCGGTTTCGAGCATTTCCAGCAGGCGAAACAACGCGGTTGGCGCATTACCAATAATTACAATGCTATCCTGCAAATACGGTGTCCACAATTCCAGCGCCGACATGCTGCGCGTTTCACCGCTGGCACGGGCAAGCTCCGCAGTTTTTTCATGATTCAGAAAACACATTGGCTCCGCATTGAGATAACGTTTGGTCAAGCCCTGTTTCACCATCTCAACATCGCAGAGCACAGTGGCATTGCGATTCAGTGCGGCTATTCCGGCATCGATGGCGGCGGCACTGATACGCACCTGCCCCGCGATATCAGGATTACCGCTGGTGTGAACCAGGCGCATAACTAGCTGTTGCTCAAACTCGTCAAAACCCGACAAATCGGTAGCTGCCCGAATCATCGCAAATGATTTTTCCTCGATCTTATGCGGGTCTTTTATATAATCGTCCAATATCATTTCTCACAGGCGTTAATTTCAGGTATCTCGGCTAGCAGGTCTTCTACCTCGTCAAAGCATTTGCCCGGCTTTGCCAATGCCGGTCGACGCTGCACAAATACCGGTAAACCCAGGCTGCGTGCGGCGTCGAGTTTCCTGGCGAGACGAAGACCACCGCTATTCTTGCTAATCAATACATCGACATTGTATTGCCGCATCAACGACAGTTCATCCTCGTAACTAAATGGGCCAATCGCATTAATGGTTATAATGCCATCAATATCGGGCAATTTCCTAGCTGAGCGGATAATCCACTGTTGATGTTCGGGACGTCGATCTAACTGTTCAAGAATACTCGCACCAGTGGTAAAGAATGGCTGCTGAAAACCACTGACCTGCGGGATTAAATCATCCCAGTCGTCAAAGTCATGCCAGTTTTTATAACCGGCGGCATCCCAGCCCGGGCGTGTATATCGCCAACAGTCTATGTGAGCCTTTTTCGCCGCCACCACTGCATTCGCCGATATGCGGGCAGCGTAAGGGTGAGTCGCATCCAGCAGTAGATCAATCCTGTTTTTCTGACAATAGCTGCCAAGACCCTCGGCACCCGTTGTGTCCTGACTACTGAATCCACCGACATGAAGTTCACAGCGTAAATCGGGTTGGCGCACCAGGCCGACGATACTGTAGATCACCTCGTGACCTCGCTCGATGAGTTGTTGCGCTAAACGCTTCGATTCGGCGATTCCGCCGAGCACCAGAATTTTCATGCCGCATCACTGTGGCCGACACAGCTGCCCTTGCGGTCGACACAGTAAACATCAATTTTGACACTGGTTTGTGCCTTTGACAGTGCACTCTCGCGAGCCATGCGGCAAATTTGGTTTGCCAGAGGAATACTATCCGCCTCGCAAAATTTCAGCGCCTCAACACTGGTATTGAAATTTTTTATCAAATTTACCAGCTCTGAACTGCCGCCCAGATCATTTGCAAGCCCGGCGAGAAATTCGAAATCAATCGACGAGTCGTGACTGTGTAATGAGCTATTGCCAGCAGCGAGCTTGCTGATCTTGCCAAATCCCCCGCATATCGTCAGTTTTGCTATCGGCGCTTTTTTCAAATGCTTGAGTACCGCGCCAACAAAATCACCCATCTCCACTAGCGCCATATCTGCCAGGCCTAATTTTTGCTGAATATAGGCTTCGCTAGTTGATCCGGTGCTAGCGGCCATATGATCGATGCCGTTGGCATGGGCAACGTCCATACCCTGAGTAATCGAGGCAATATAGGCGGAACAGGAAAAAGGCCGCACGATACCGGTGGTACCGAGAATAGACAGGCCACCTATAATACCGAGGCGGGCATTCATTGTTTTAAGCGCAATTTTCTCGCCATTGACAATACCGACATGGACTTCAAATCCGCCGCTATATCCGCATTCATCTGCCAGGCTAGACAGATGCCCGCTCATCATCTGCCGCGGGACAGGATTGATCGCCGCTTCTCCTACGGCTATCGAAAGACCAGACCGGGTTACAGTGCCGATGCCCTCTGCTGCATGGAATCGAACCCCTTGCGCTGGCGATAATTCAACCTCGGCGAATATAGTTGCCAGGTGAGTGACATCCGGATCGTCTCCGGCATCTTTGATCGTACTCGAAATTGCTCGATTGCTATTTAAGCGTTCACAACGTTCAAGCTTGAATTCGACTATTTGCCCCCTGGGTAACTGGATACTGGCACAGCCGCTACTGACATCATTTAACAATAGCCTGGCAGCCGCCAGTGATGTTGCGGTAGCACAGGCACCCGTGGTGAATCCACTTCGAAGTTTTCGCCTCGACTCGGGAGATTCTTCGCGCATCGTTCCTCGCTAACCCGAGGAAAATAAATAGTAACCGCCGAAGGTAATCGAAGTGAATGCCACGACCATTCGACTGATCAGGTATAATCCCTGCCCCCACCCGGCTATCCAGCTTTGCAGCCTGACGAGAAAGACTCCAAAAACCAGCATTGCGGTCAACACACCGAGAGAAAACAGGGCAACGTACCCCAGCCCCACCCAGGCATTGTCTGATTCCAGTGCCGGTATGATTGCCAGTATTGGCGCACTTCCCGCAAAACCATGGGTTACACCAACCAGCACGGGCGTATGGCTTTGATGAATTCCACCCGTCGGTACCAGGTGCGCATGGGTAATCTGCTCATGCGTATGAGTCTCCAGCCTGAGCCTGGATTGACGCAGGCTGATGATGATCCAGGCACCCAGGATTATCAGTAACATTCCAATAATCTTCTCGGCGAGCTGCGGTACGAATTCAGGTAACTCGAACCTGGCAAATATAAACAGGGCGGTCAGCGCCAGCAATATACTGCCGTGACCGATCGCCCAACGCATACAAAATTTCAGCGTAACCGATACCGACCAGGATTTTCGGTCACCCGAATTTGCTGTCGCCATCGACGAAATGGCCATGATGTGGTCAGCGTCGAGGGCGTGTAATAACCCCAGGCCGAAACCAAGCGCGAGGATGCTGGTTAAAAAATTAAATTCCATGGCTATAGCTAATAAGGTCACTGGCAAAGAAAACTGTGTTATTTTACCTACCCCTTTTAATTTGCACTATCTTATTTACGCCACTCGATGCCCGATACGAAATCCCGCGAATGCCTTGCCACCCTGGTAGCTGCCCCCGCCTCGGGTCAGGGCAAGACTATTTTTTGTGCGGCGCTGGCGAGAAAATGGAAAAACGAGGGTAAGCGGATCCAGCTATTCAAAATTGGTCCGGACTATCTGGACCCGACCATTCTCGAACAGGCTAGCGGTCAGCCGGTTTATAACATCGACCTGTGGATCATGGGCGCGCAACACTGCCGCGGATTACTGGCCGAGGCGGCTGGCCGTAATGACATTATCCTGGTCGAATCCGTGATGGGTTTGCACGATAACAATCCCAGCAACGCACAATTGGCCAGGCTATTTAATTTACCGGTATGCCTGATTATCGACGCTGCTAAATTTGCCCAGACCACGGCGGCAATAATAGAAGGGTTAAGTCAGTACGATGTTGGCGCAAACATAGAAACTATTGTCGGCAACAAGATTGGCAGTGACAATCATGATCGATTACTGCGGGAAACCGTAGGTGCAAAATACGCCGGCAGTATACGCCGGGATCCGCGTCTGTTAGTACCTGAAAGGCACCTGGGATTAGTGCAGGCAGCAGATATCGAAGACCTCGATCGGCAACTCGATCTCGCCGCTGGGGCCCTGACTGAATTTGATATCTCAATCCCGCTTTCCACAGTCGCGTTCGATAAGCCGACTCAAGACAGCAGTCCCGATCCATTACTAAGTGGAACAACAATCGCGATTGCGAGCGATGCCGCTTTTAGTTTTATCTACCCTGTTAATATTCAAATACTGGAATCGATGGGCGCCAGCCTGGTTTATTTTTCACCGCTGGCTAACCATCCAGTTCCGCCATGCGATGCGCTGTGGTTACCGGGCGGATACCCTGAGTTACATCTTGCGGAGCTGGCCGAATCCGACGCTACGCGCGCTTCGATTATCGCCCACTACCAGTCTCAGAAACCGGTTTTGGCCGAGTGCGGCGGTATGATGTACCTGTGCAATAGCATTACCGACCTTGATGGAACTACTGTGGAGGCATGTGGATTACTTGATGCGAAATGTGAAATGCAGAATCGATTTCAAAGTGTCGGTCTGCAGGCTGTCGACTACGGCCAGGGTGAAATTAGGGGACATAGCCTGCACCATTCAAGTTTAATCACCGAGGTCAGAGCCGGCCAATACACTACCAGGCAGGATGGCAACCAGGGAGAAGCAATATACCGGTTAAATAAGGCCACGCTCAGCTATATGCATCATTATTTTGCCTCCAGCCCGTCGGCAGTAGCTGCACTATTTACCTGAGACCCGGCAACGCCATATATCTGATGTCACTACTCCAGCGAAAACTCTATTGGTTGTGCACCTTCCCACAACACTTGTTTGCCAAAGGCCATCAGGTTTTCGTGCCCCTCGGTCAGGCTGAGAATGTGATTACCGGCCAATTGCCCCTGTTTACTGGCGAAGCACGAGCTGCCATAGGCAAACAAAAATTCCGTTTCGCTATAGCCGCCAGGATATAACAGCACATCTCCACGTGAGGGATGACTCGTGTGATTTTCAAACTCAAGTCCGAGATCGAGCTCGCCCAACGGAATCCAGACCGCCTCGCCGCTCCAGCGGCTATGGATAACCTCTTGTTTATAAGGCAATAACTGTAGAAATTTGGCACAGGTTTTAGGCGCCAGCTCCTCTTCTAGTCTGGCCTTAAAGCGGTATCTACCTGCTTTAATCTGGATGATTGTCATCTATTGCCACCTCTGTCCAGTTGCCTTGTTACCTCCCTATGCTCGACTACCGGGTTTATTACCCGATTGCTTGCGACCGCCCCAGTGCCTTTTATTTTTACCGGGAGGTTTATGTCCACGGGCATTCTCTGCAGACCTTTGTCCGTCCCTGTGCCCCGATTTTGCCATCTTCGGTTTTTTAGGCCGAGCTGCGCGTTGCGTCAAACTCGACTCGGGGAGATCGTGAACCGGCTCAAACCCTTCGATCAATTTACGATCTAACAATTGCTTGATCAAATGCTCGATATCGGAGAGCTGCTTAAACTCATCGGCGCTAACCAACGACACCGCCTGTCCCCTGGCCCCCGCTCGACCGGTACGCCCGATGCGATGGATATAATCTTCCGGTACATTGGGCAGGTCAAAATTAACCACCTGGGGTAATTGTTCGATATCCAAACCCCGCGCGGCAATATCGGTTGCCACCAGGATTCGGGTTGAGCCCTTCTTAAAATCAGCCAACGCTTTGGTCCGCGCACTTTGGCTCTTGTTGCCGTGAATAGCCACCGCATTGATGCCCTCGGACTCCAACTGTCGTACGAGCTTATTTGCGCCGTGCTTGGTGCGAGAAAATACCAGCACTCTTTGCCATTCGTTATCGAGAATCAACTTCGCCAGCAAGGCAGCTTTTTGTTTTTTATCGACCGGGCAGATCCACTGCTTTACCGACTCGACGGTTGTATTCCGCGGGCTAACTGCAATCTCGACTGGATTATTGACAAGTCCTTTCGCGAGGTCGCGAATTTCCCTGGAAAATGTCGCTGAAAACATCAGGGTCTGCCGCTGTTTGGGCAACAGATTCAGGATTTTGCGGATATCGTGGATGAAACCCATGTCCAGCATACGGTCGGCTTCATCCAGTACCAGCACTTCCAGGTGCTTGAATCTCACCGCGTTCTGGTTGTATAGGTCGAGTAAACGACCCGGTGTTGCCACCAGCACATCAACACCCCGACGCAGCGTCATCATCTGCGGGTTGATTTTCACCCCGCCGAATACGACGGCCGAGCGCAGGGGTAAATTTTTGCCGTAAGTTGCCACACTGGCTCCAACCTGGGCGGCGAGCTCACGTGTCGGCGTCAAAATCAGCACGCGAGCCTGATTCGCCGCAGCAGGCTGCCCTTTTGAGAGGCGTTCCAGTATCGGCAAGGTAAACCCTGCTGTTTTACCCGTGCCGGTCTGCGCTGCTCCCATCACATCCTTGCCATCGAGTATCACCGGTATCGCCTGTGCCTGAATCGGTGTGGGGGTTTCGTAGCCCTGTTCGGCAATAGCTTCGAGAATAGGGGCGGATAAGCCCAGGGAATCAAACTGCATGAAATTTTCTCAGGTGGCGTGTGGTATCACCAGCTATCGGTTTAGCAACCGGCGCTTTGGCGGGCGTGCAGCTTACAGGAACTTACGAATCGATACCACCGATGCTTATCCGATGCGACCGAAATATGAATCGGTAGCACCTGGCGCTATAGAGGGTAGTACCGAGTTATACGTTGCTTTCCGATTCCAGGCTTTTCTGGAATTCGATCGAGACATCTTTTGAGTATCTTGCCAGGCCGCTTTCGAGGAAATGCTGTCGCATCGGATGGCCGTTACCACTGCTGGCCGGGATAATCCATTCAGAAAGCGCTGGCTATCCAACGACCTGCCTAAATTCAACATTCAAGACCCGACACCTCGAAATATCCAGTTCAATATTTACCTACGCGGCGCTTTATTTGTAGCGGGATATCATAATAAGGCCAATACGGACCGTGCCAGGTTGACATACAAACAGAAAAATTTCAAACTCAATGGCAGGCTTGAACAGATATTAACGCCCGAGCAGCAGCAGGCCCTGGAGGCACACAAGGCTGAGAAAAGCGGTTAGTTCCCGGTGGCATTTATGCCCTCCGGTCTATTTGCAGATACACAGCTTTGCGGTTACCTAGTAGAGACATGATGTAATGTTTGAAAATATACTTTTCGCTATATCGCTTATCGTTGCACTGGCTATAGGATCCCTCTATTTCCGCGACCTTGGCGACGTCAGCCAGATGGTCATCTCGGTAAAACGGGAGAACATGATCCGTTTTATCCGTAACGAATATCGCCTGTTGGCTATTGGCCTGGGCGCGACAGCGTTGATGGCATTCTCGTATTTCTTTCTTGACGGGGGCACTGGCTGGTTGTTCTGGGGCGTACTCGCGGTACTGGCGGTACTCTACGCATTCCCCTGGATCTGGGTACATGTTGGATTGCGGAACCAGCGCCACTCGGCAAAATACTACAGCATCGAGGAAGCCCGCGACGCGCTTTCACCCGGCAGCAGCGTTCTCGTAATCGAGAACAACGGAGTCGCGCGAGCCCATCCGGACAGTCACCTGTTACGTCCGCATCTGGCCGGAAACGACGAGGGGCTCGATGGTGAAAACGTTATAATGACCTATTGTGCAATGGCCAACCTGGGTCTCGGTTATATCCCGGAGATTAAGGAAAAACAGGTAGATCTCGAAGTGCTTGCCCAGCATGGAAACAATTTGATTCTGCGTGATAACACTACGGGTGAACCAATTCAGCAGATATATGGATATCGCGAACGCGACGGCAGCAGCGGGGCGGCAATGAAACCCTGGCCCACCTTCCGCATGAGTTTTCGGGCATTTCAGAAGGCTTATCCCGAAGGTACGGTATTCCTCAACAAGCCGTCATCGAATTTGCTGCTGAGACTTTTCGATCTGGCAACCGAAACCATTTTCGCCGCCAGTATTGCAAGGCAGCATAACGAGTCGAAACCGCTGATGGATAACATGACGCACAGCGACGACCGCCTGCCGACCAAAACCTATATCTGGGGAATTAATATCGGTGATGACGCGGTTTGTTTCACCCAGGACTTCCTGGTTGAGCATGGCAACCTGGTTAACACGGAAATTGGCGGCCGCAGCATTGTCGTCGCCTGGGACCCGGTCTACGAGAGTCTCGGCGCGTGGTACAACGACAGCGGTACGCCGATCGCGCAAATTGATTTCTTCGGCAAATCAGACCAGGGTAGCCTGGTCAGGGTAGAAATGCTGAGGCCCGGCATGTTCTGGCACGTATGGGTCGAGTTCTTTCAACAAACCGATGTAAACAGGCTTACCAAAGACAAGCAAGCTGCATAATTGGCAACTCCGCTCCAGCGCAGGCAAGCGGACAGTCTTTTAGTTTTGAGGCAATATTATTCTGATTAGCAGCTAACCGCTACTCGATGTGAATTATGCGCTTTATTTAAATTTAACAGGAGATATCAATGCGTTACATATTCAGCCTATGTTTACTCTTCGGTCTAATGACAGGTACTAGCATCGCCGCCGAGATCGTACGCGATGCCGAGTACTACATCCTCGAGGCCCAGAATGGGGAAGCCTGGGCCGTAGATGACGAATCGGTCGATAACAAACTTGCTGCATTTCGCAAAAACAATAGTGGCAAGCCGCCCAACATTGTATACATCCTGATCGACGATATCGGCTTCGGTGACCTCGGCATACCGGAGCTAAACGCGATACGTGGATACAAAACGCCCAATATCAATAAATTTGCGCGGGAAGGCATGCGTTTCGCGCGTATGTACACCGAACCCTCCTGCACGCCTACCCGTGTTGCCTTCATGACCGGTCGACAGCCACACCGTAATGGTATGGGCGACACCGCGGTTGACATTGCGGGCTTCGGACTTGCAGACAAGGAAGTCACCATCGCCGAGATCCTCTCCGAATCCGGCTACAACACCGTGCATATCGGTAAATGGCACATGGGTGACATCAAGGAAGCCTGGCCTAATAACCAGGGGTTCGACTTTGCCGCATTTCCGATTCACCAGCAGGGTCAGCTAACCATTTTCCACGACGATGCCGCTGACGAAGAAGTGTCTTACGGAATCGGTAAAAATAATTATGACAATCGCTTCACCATCGACAACTGGTTACGCCCGGACGCTGGAGCCATGGTTACAGGTGTGGAGGGCAAACGCGGCGAACCAGTGCATGAAGTCCACATGAAGGCGGGCGAACGCTGGAACGAGGCCAAGTATCACGAGATGAATGTGCGTTACCAGCGCCAGGCCATGGAACATCTGCGTGACCTGGCGGGCAAGGACGAGCCTTTCTTCCTGCAGTACTGGCCGCTGTACCCGCTCGTGGGCCCGCGCACCACGACTGCTGAGTACACGACACCCAACGGCGGTGTCTACGTCGAAAAAATGAAACTGGTGGACGAGTGGATCGGCGAAATCATGACCGAAATGGACGCGCTTGGCGTTGCCGACAACACTATCGTCGTGATCATGGGAGACAATGGCCACTTCACCAAGTACTCGCCCGGCAGCGGTTTTACACCGATGGTGTTCAGGGGCGGGAAAGGCGACACTACCGAGGGCGGTGTTCGCGTCGACGCCTTCGTACGCTGGCCCGGCATGATCGGCAAATATGAAATTGTCGGCGACATAGTGCATGTGACCGACCTGTTTACCAGCCTCGCAAGAATCGCAGGCGCTAGCGATAAAATTCCTACAGATCGGGTCATCGACGGTGTCGACCAGACCGCATTGATGCTCGAGGGCGAAACCCACGGCCGTCGCGACTACGTGTTCCTGTACTCGGGCAATACCCTGGAGGCGATTGTCAAAGAGCAGTACAAGCTCAATGTTCCGGCGCCGGGTAAGAACCCGATCGGCGCCAAGTTCTATGACCTGTTCCGAGATACCCGCGAAGAATGGCCGGTATCCACCGAGATTGGCGCCTGGGGCGGGGCGGAGTTCGTGCGCGTTATTCAACGGCACAAGATGCGTATGCAGAAATATCCCAGCGAACCGGCGGCACGCGGCATTCCCTACGAGGGTATTAGCAACCTGCGCCCCGAAACCAAAGCCGCGGTTGAAGCATTTCTGTTCAAGCAGCAAACGCCGACCATGTAAAAGATCCTTACGAGGAGTATCCAGTCACAATTTAATTTCGAGCAGGAGTCTGCTGGGAAAACAACCTGGTGTTACCAACCCGGAACTCAGGCAAATCCTGGCGGATCCCACTGATCCATCATCTTCTGACGAGCGGCGTTGAGGCGCTCCGACATCAATGTTGCGAAACACTTGAACAATTCGTAGCCGAATTTCGGGTCTTCCTCGCAACGCGCCAATATGGCACTGCCGTCAAACTCGAGCAATTCTGAATCTTCCACCGCTCGCGCCATGAAGTTCCATCGGTAAGGTGGTATTAACCAGGACCAGCCGAGTATCTGGTCTTCACCCAGGGTTTGTACTTCAAGCACTGGACCCATCAGCGCCGGTACCTGGACAGATACCTGGCCACTGCGCAACAGATAAAATTTATCGGCGTGCGTTCCCTGCTTGAACAGAACCTCACCCTTCTTGATTTGCAGCCCCGCGGCGGAGTTTGACAGAAACTTCACAAAGCTGTCATCCAGCCCGGAAAAGAACGTATGTTTGGATAGATAATCTTCGATCGACTGTTTACTCACTCTTCACCTCTCTCTACTATCGCCTGTTATGTTTAAGCTGCAGGCATTATAAAGAATAAAAGACCCTTTCGCATAAGTCCACACCGATGAACTGCCCAGATGATGAAATCGAAGCGACTGCACGAGGAATTTCAGACATTAATGAACTTTATATACCGCATGGCAAGCGACACATTGTTGCATGACTTCTGATAATGCCGAGAAAGCTTTATTTAAACCCCCATCAATTTCGGCGTCTTGTGCCGCCAGCGCGAACCGGCTAGCTGCCCGGTGCATATTCGTTCCAATAGCGCCCATTTCTTTGGGCATGAATTTGCCCAAATGAGATGCGCCGTGTAAATCCATCGAGGACATACCAAGGCGGTTTTCGGCAACCTCGGCGGCTTCGTCATATTGCTGGTTTGCCAGATAACGCGTGATCTCTTCAAGCGCCAACAAATGATCGCGCATGTTGCTCAGCATATGTTCGCGCATCATATCGGGTAATTGTACGGTTTGTCGGCCATCATCGGCCTGGACTGGAGTAAGTAGAAA
>QNFD01000025.1 GCA_003645435.1 Gammaproteobacteria bacterium
CGGCATAGCCTCTTTACCTCGGGTAACTACCAGCGCTTTTATCGCAAAGACAATAACAGGGTCCACCACATAATAGACCCGCGGACCGGCGACCCATCGGCGCAGGTCAGCTCGGCCACGGTTCTAACTATCGATCCGGTGCTCGCCGACGTCGCCGCGACCACGCTAATGATCGGCGGTCTCGAAAATCCGCGCTCGCTAGCGCAGTCACTGGGTGTTGACGATTATTTAGTCGTCAGCGAGGACCAGGAGATTATCATTTCGCGCTCGCTTGCCGATAAATTGGAGATAATTGTAGATTTGCCGGTTCGAATTATAGACTGAAGCACCAAAAATAAATTTATACGCAGTATAATGACTGGTGAAGCACCCATAATTATTGACAGAATATGACCCAGCCCCCATACCGCTCACCAACGCGTAACCCGGGAATCGGCGCCAGCGATCGACTCGGGTTTACCCTGTTTCTGGCACTTATTATCCATGCGATCCTGGTGCTTGGCGTTGGTTTTACTTATTCCAAAAAACCAAAATCAGATATTCTGCCCTCGCTCGAAGTAATACATGCTAATTCGCAAAGTTTTGACGAAGTGGAAAATCCCGATTTCCTCGCCCAGGTAGACCAGGCTGGTGGCGGTAATGCCGAGGAAAAAGCCCGGCCAAGCGCTCCTGTATCCGCGAACACCCCGCTCGACCAGCAGGGGCTTTCTGAGCTGGCGCGAATTGAAATGAACCGCAACCAGCTCGAAATTGATCGACTTTATTTTATCACCCAGGATGAATTTCAATACCAGATTGACAAACATTCCCAGATTCGAGAAAAAGAAACCAGTACAGAACAGCCAAGTAAAGAAGAACAACGCCAAACCCAGATAGCGCGTTTACAGGCAGAAATTAGGCAGATGACGATAAACTATGCCAAACGACCGCGATTAATCACCTTGACTGCAAGTACCAAGAAAGCCGTAGAGGCCAGCTACCTGGCTAACTGGGTCAATAGAATCGAACATACCGGTAATTTGAACTATCCACAGGAAGCGATGATCAAACATATAGACGGTCGCCTGCGTTTAAGTGTACGAATCAATGCGGAGGGAGAAATACTGGATGTCAAAATCACGCGTTCATCGGGCAGCAGTATTCTCGATGAAGCAGCCAGGCGTATTTTGCAACTGTCCGAGCCTTTTGCGCCATTTTCTGATGAATTGAAAGAGCGTGCTGATCAAATCGTCATCATCAGAACCTGGGAATTTAACAGCAACCGCCTGAGTACAAAGGGCGAAGTTTAGATTAAGGAGCCTCTGATTAATGCTCTTTGATCAGTTGATGAATTTAAAATTGCCACAATATATTGATAATATTAGCTGTCCCCGGGTCACATCCTGTAAGGAGAACACACGATGAAAGCGGAACAATCCAATCTGGTTGATAAATGCCTGATAGCAACGCCTGCAATCAAGGATCCCCTGTTCGCATCGAGCCTTGTTTACATATGCGAGCATAATGAAAACGGCAGTATGGGACTGGTGGTCAATCATCAGACCACGCAATCCCTTGGTGAAATTTTTAACCAGCTAAATATCGAGTGCAATGATGAGTCGATCAATCAAAAGCCGGTCTTCATCGGCGGCCCGGTACAGCTTGAACAGGGTTTTGTATTGCATACCAACGCGCATAACTGGCAAAAGACTGTTGAAGTGTCACCCGGCATTCATCTCACCAGTTCGATGGATGTGCTGGAAGCAATAGCAGCAAACAAGGGGCCGGAAGATTACCTGGTGATACTCGGTTTTTCCGGCTGGGCCTCCGGACAACTGGAATCCGAACTGCAGCAAAACTCCTGGCTCACTTCTTCATCCGGTACCGAGTTACTGTTCCATAAAAACTCCGACGACAAATGGCAAATGGCGTTCGACACGCTTGGTTTCGATATCAGTATGCTTTCACCCGTTAGTGGTAATGCCTGATTCTTTTCGGCATAAGCCGATACGAAATGACTTTTAAAATCGAAACCGTGATCGGATTCGATTTTGGCACACACTGGATAGGTACAGCCGTTGGTCAAACACTAACCTCCCAGGCCAGCCCCCTGGCCGCGATCAAATCCTTCAAAGAAAAACCGAACTGGCAGGCTATTTCAGACTTGATCGAGCAATGGAAGCCACAGAAACTTATCGTTGGCCTACCCACATCAGAGTTCCCCGAGACTAAGGTCATGACCGACAAGGCCAGCCGGTTTAGTCGGCAGCTTCAGGGCAGATTTCAAATAGATACCGAGTTAATCGATGAAAGACTGACCACACGCGAGGCTTACGTAATTGCGATTGAAAGTGGCAAACGCAAAAGCAAGCCCGAAATCGATAGCCTGTCGGCAGTTTTGATCACCGAAACCTGGTTACGCGAGTACAAACTGCGGCAAGACACCCCCGGCAGTTTATAAGCACCAGGGAATCATTCTCATTATTTTGCTAATCCAGAAAAAAACGGCCAATTGCTGTATGTCGACAAAATTTGTGCTATAAAGCGTCCCGAGTTCAATGCGTGGAATATTTGTGGCTATACCCTCAGTCGAAAGTTTGATTGATAAGCTGACGAAAGCACTGAAACCCTATTTCCCTCCGGGCCTTGCGCCCACTGACCAACCCATCATTGTCGGTATCGAAACCGGCGGTTACTGGATCGCCCAGGCAGTTCATCAAGCCCTAAAGCCCGACACCGACCTGGGTCGCCTGAACATCACCTTTTATCGAGATGATTTCACCAAGATCGGCTTACATCCAACCGTCAAACCATCCAGTTTACCGACCAACATCGATGGTAAAACAATCATTTTGATCGACGATGTATTGTATTCCGGCAGGACTATTCGAGCGGCAATGAACGAAATATTTGACTATGGCCGCCCGCAACGAATTATTCTTGCCATATTAATCGACCGCGGTGAACGTGAAATTCCGATCCAGGCCGATATAGTGGCTGAAACCATGCGCCTCGAACCAGACAGTCATATTAAGCTGGATGGTCCCGTACCGCTGCAATTGACGGTCAAATCCAATGACCACTAATATACAGCTCGATGAGAACGGCAAACTTCAGCATTTTCTGAGTATTGAAGGCTTAAATCAGCAAATTCTTATAGAGATACTCGATACTGCCGCATCCTTCACCTCTGTGACGGATCGCCTGGTCAAAAAAGTTCCAATTCTGCGCGGCAAGACGGTCGCCAATTTATTTTTTGAAGCCAGCACTCGAACCCGTTCAACTTTCGAACTTGCTGAGCAGAGGCTTTCAGCCGATATTCTAAGCCTCAACCTCGATACCTCGGCAACCGCCAAGGGCGAGTCACTACTCGACACCATCCGCAATCTCGAAGCGATGCAGATAGATATGTTTGTGATTCGCCACAAAGACAGCGGCAGTGCGCATTTTTTCGCTCAACATGTTCGTCCGGGTGTTAGTGTCCTCAACGCCGGCGATGGCCAGCATGAGCATCCAACCCAGGCAATGCTGGATATGTACACGATACGCCACCACAAACAGGATTTTAGCAAACTGCGCGTCGCTATCGTCGGCGACATTATGCATTCGCGGGTCGCCCGTTCACAGATCCACGCACTCAACCTGCTGAATACCGCCGAGGTACGTGTGATTGCTCCCAAAACCCTGTTACCGGTCGAAACTGCCTCACTCGGGGTTCAATTGTACGACGATCTTGAGCAGGGTCTGCAGGACGTCGATGTAGTCATCATGCTGCGCCTGCAAAAAGAACGCATGCGCGGCGCTCTGTTGCCGAGTGAAAAGGAATATTTTAATCAATTCGGACTGACCCAGGAACGTCTGAGCAGGGCCAAACCTGATGCCATCGTCATGCATCCCGGACCTGCCAATCGCGGCGTCGAAATTGAATCCAGCGTTATGGATGGCAGTCAGTCGGTTATCCTGCAGCAGGTTGGATTCGGTATTTCGGTGCGTATGGCGATTATGTCTATGATAGTTGGCCAATCAGGCCGGATCGCGGGCGAATGACTATTCACATTAAAAACGGCACCCTCATAGACCCGCCTGGCCTGCGGGAGTCGAATAGCGACGTTTACATCGAAGGTAACCTGGTGGTCGGTGTTGGACGCAAGCCGTCAGGGTTCAAAGCCAGCCAAACAATCGACGCGAGTGGACACTGGATAATGCCGGGACTGGTAGACAGCCAGGCACGGCTGCGCGAACCAGGACATACTCATAAGGCCAATATCGCCTCGGAAACCGATGCAGCGGTACGAAATGGAATCACGAGCCTCTGCATCCCTCCGGATACACTACCGGTTATAGATAATTCAGCGGTGGTCGATTTAATCCATCACCAAAATGCAAAGGCCGGAAATCAATGCCATATTTATACCATCGGGGCCCTGTCTCGAGCGCTCGAGGGTGGAGAGCTTAGCAATATGGCGAGTCTCAAGGCCAGTGGTTGTATTGCTTTCAGTAACGCGGGACGCCCCTTCGTGAACAACCTGATCCAACGCCGTGCGATGGATTATGCCGCCGGGCAAAAGATGCTGGTCATTATTCAACCCAGGGATAACGAACTCTACGCGCATGGCTGCGCACACGAAAGCGCCGTTTCCACGCGCCTCGGCCTGCCGGCGATTCCGGAAGCCGCCGAAACCGCAGCACTGGCAAAAGACATCGAACTGGTCGCCCAAACCGGGGCCCGCACCCATTTTGGCCAGTTATCCTGCGCGCGATCGGTCGACATGATTAGACAGGCAAAATCAAATGGATTACCGATAACTGCCGACTGTGCCATGCACCAGCTTTTTCTTACCGATCACGACATCGGTGAGTTCGATACCAATAAACTGACCATTCCGCCCCTCCGCAGTCAGTACGACAGGCAGGCGCTACGCGAGGGAGTTGCCGATGGCACCATCGACAGCATATGCTCGGACCACCAACCGCATGAAACCGATGCCAAGTTACGCCCCTTCCCGTCGGCAGAACCCGGCATTAGCGCGCTCGACACCCTGTTACCGCTGGCATTGAGACTGGTCGAGGAAAACCTGCTTTCACTGCCCGAGGTAATCGCCAGGCTCAGTATCAACCCGGCTCGTATTCTCGGTCTTCCCGCCGGTCAAATTGCGGCCGGTGAATTAGCTGATGTTATTATTGTGGACCCGGACAGCAACTGGCTATGCAGCGGCAAGGACTTTGCTTCCAGGGGCAAAAATACCGCCTTCGAAGGCTGGGATTTCAGCGGTCGCGTGGTGAGAACCCTGGTCGCGGGGCAGGTTGTTTATCAAATCTAATCGAGTTTTATTTGAACTCTAATAATCGTGAACTTTATCGGTACTTTTAGCGCGGTCGAAGTCTAAAATTCTTCCGATGGCAAGGTCAGGTCATCGAGATCGCCCTGCTTGTTCAGGTCGTGGCGGGTATCTTTCTTTTTATCATCACCAAAATTGAGCCTCCATTCGAGATTAGTGCTGGAGTCGGCGTAGGCGAGCGCGCTTTTGATCGAGATCTGGTCAGCCTTGTACAAATCATAAAGCGATTGATCGAATGTCTGCATGCCAGTGGTCTCTCCTTTTTCCATGATTTCCTTAATCGCATTAAAATTACCATCGCGCAGTAATTCACTGATATATGGTGTGTTCAACAATATCTCTACCGCACAGGCAAGCTTGCCTTTCATTCCTGGAACAAGATGCTGAGAGATAACCGCTTTCAGGTTCAACGACAAATCCATTAAAAGTTGATTACGCATGTCGGTTGGGAACATATTCATAATTCGATCCATGGCCTGGTTTGCATTCACCGCATGCAGAGTAGTCATACACAAATGTCCTGTGTCCGCAAAGGTAATCGCCGCCTTCATGGTTTTCGAATCACGCGCCTCGCCGATCATGATTACTTCCGGTGCTTCGCGCAGTGCCTCGCGCAAGGCGTTTTCATAGCTGTGCGTATCGATGCCGACCTCACGCTGTGAGACAATCGATTTGTCATGGCGAAAGATAAATTCGATTGGGTCTTCAATCGTCAGAATATGCCCGCCTTCCAATTTGTTTCGATAATCGATCATCGACGCCAGGGTTGTCGATTTACCGGACCCGGTTGATCCTACCACGAGCACCATGCCGGTTTTATTCATTACTATTTTTTTTAGCACCTGCGGCAAACCGAGTTCATCAATAGTTGGAATATCCCATTTGATGTAGCGGATAACCATCGACACTTCGGAACGCTGGATATAAATATTTACACGGAAACGACCGACACCGGCAAGTGTGAATCCAAGATTCATTTCACGATTGATCTCGAAATCCCTAACCTGTTCATCGTTAAGCAAGCTGTAGGCAAGTTGCTTGATCTGGCCAGATTCAAAGGCTTTCTTCGATATCGCCGAGGTGCTGCCCTGGACTTTCATATTAGGCGGGGCCGCGGTAACGAAAAACAGATCGGAGGCCTGCTTATCGACCATCGCCTTAAGGTAGGGCTCGAGTAATTTGGTAGATTGCTGCCTGCTCATTTTAGATCATTCCATCTTCCTGTTCTTCCTGGGAATCTTCCAGTTCGAAATCTCGATTGTCGTCCATCAAACCAGAATTTTTCGCGGTTTCACTTTCCAGTTTAATTCGCAGCCGGATATCGTTAACCGAGTCGGCGTTTCGAAGGGCGTCTTCAAACGTAATCTTTCGTTCTTCGAAGAGATCAAACAAAGCCTGGTCGAAGGTCTGCATACCGGCTTCGTTGGACTTCGCGATCAATGTTTTCATTTCATGCACGTCACCCTTGAATATCAGGTCGGCCATCAGCGGTGTATTGAGCATTACTTCGATCGCCGGGATACGACCGGCGCCATTTATTTTTGGGATCAACCGCTGCGAGATCAAGCCTTTCAGATTCAGTGATAAATCCATCAATAGCTGCGAGCGGCGTTCGTCCGGGAAAAAATTGATGATCCGGTCCAACGCCTGGTTGGTGCTATTGGCGTGCAGGGTTGATAAACAGAGGTGGCCCGTCTCGGCGAATGCGATCGCATGCTCCATTGTTTCGCGATCTCGAATCTCGCCAATCAATATTACATCCGGCGCCTGACGCAGGGTGTTCTTAAGTGCAATTTCGTAGGATTCGGTATCGACCCCGACCTCGCGCTGGGTCACCAGGCAGTTACCATGATCGTGTACGAATTCAACAGGATCCTCGATCGTGATGATATGTCCGTAGCTATGATGATTTCGGTAACCAACCATCGACGCCAGCGAAGTTGATTTACCAGAGCCGGTACCGCCGACAAAAATGACCAGCCCTCGTTTTGTCATGGCGATGTCGCGTAATATCTCCGGCAGGTTCAGGTCCTCGAAATTTGGAATTTCAGAATTGATAATACGCAGAACCATGCCGGTACTACCGCGCTGTACAAAAGCATTGACACGAAATCTCGCGACCCCGGTCAAGGCTATTGCAAAATTACATTCCTGCTTTTCTTCAAATTCTGACACCTGCTTATCGTTCATGATTGAACGCGTGAGCATCTGCGTATGATTGGGCGACAGATTTTGTTTCGAAACCGGCTTTACCTTGCCGTCGATTTTCATCGCCGGCGGGGACCCCGAGGTTATAAACAGATCCGAACCATCATTGCTGACCATCATGCGCAGCAAATCATGCATGAAACTTATCGCCTTGTTACGATCCACTGTTTGTCCTCAACATAATTTCTACTAAACCTTTAAAGTGAGTCTGGATTTGCGGCCTTTTTCTTCGCCTCTTCTTTTGCTACGAGACCCTGGGCCAATAGTCCTTTCAAATTTTGATCCAGGGTTATCATGCCGACATTCTGGCCGGTTTGAATAGCCGAATACATTTGCGCTATCTTGTCCTCACGGATAAGGTTTCGAATCGCCGGAGTACCGATCATGATCTCGTGGGCAGCTATTCGACCACCGCCAATTTTTTTCAACAGTGTCTGCGATATAACCGCTTTTAGAGACTCCGATAACATCGACCTCACCATTGATTTCTCCGCCGCTGGAAAAACATCGACAATCCGGTCGATAGTCTTGGCAGCCGAACTGGTATGTAGCGTCCCAAATACCAGGTGACCAGTCTCTGCCGCTGACAAAGCCAGGCGAATTGTTTCGAGATCGCGCATCTCGCCGACCAGTATCGTGTCTGGATCTTCACGCAGGGCTGAGCGCAATGCTTCGCTGAATCCCAGTGTATCGCGATGCACCTCACGCTGATTCACCAGGCATTTCTTACTTTCATGCACAAATTCGATCGGATCTTCTACGGTTAGAATATGCCCATACTCGGTTTCATTCTTATAATTAACCATGCCCGCCAGGGTAGTCGACTTACCGGACCCGGTTGGACCTGTAACCAGTACGATACCACGCGGGTACTCGGAAATTTCCTCAAATATTTTCGGCGCACCAAGTTCATCCAGGCTTAAAATCTTTGACGGAATGGTACGAAATACACCTCCCGCACCACGGTTGTGATTGAAAGCGTTGACACGGAATCGAGCTAGCCCTGGAATTTCGAAAGAAAAATCGGTTTCCAGGAATTCCTCGAAATCCTTACGTTGTTTGTCACTCATGATATCGTAGATCATGTCGTGCACCTGCTTGTGGTCCATTTCAGGTACGTTGATTCTACGGATATCGCCATCCACCCGGATCATCGGTGGCAGGCCTGCTGAAAGGTGTAAATCGGAAGCGCCCTGCTTGACTCCAAAGGCTAACAATTGAGCTATATCCATGAACGATCCTTAAAATATCAAATAATTTTCAAACATTGCCTGGCAATGGCTGGCCATTTCAACAACAGCTTTATATAGTTACGACCGGTTGCCAAAACAGCTTATAATTGGACTGAAGAACATGTCATCACTAACTGATTAATCAGTAGTTTTTCAGTAAATAACGCTAATCCAATAGAATGACTATAGCAAAACATATGAATAACATTGAAAAAAATCTAGCTGGCATCCATGCGCAAATTGAGCAGACTGCTATTGACTACAATCGCCCGGCCGGAGATATCACTTTGCTCGCCGTCAGCAAAAAAAAACCAGCCGCCGATATTCTCCTCGCCTACCAGTCCGGGCAAAGGGATTTTGGTGAAAATTATCTGCAGGAGGCCCAGTCAAAGATGGCCGAACTGGCCGATCTTGACATCGTATGGCACTTCATCGGCCCAATCCAGTCCAATAAAACAAAAGCCCTGGCGATCGCCTTCGACTGGGTGCATTGTGTCGATCGTCTCAAGATCGCACAACGTCTTAACGATCAAAGACCAGGGTCAATGCCGCCACTCAATATCTGCATTCAGGTGAATGTTGATCTCGAGACTAGCAAGTCTGGCGTTGCCGCTTCCGAGGTTATTAGTCTTGCCGAGAGCATGCGTACCATGCCAAACATCAAACTCCGGGGCCTGATGACAATTCCGGCCCAGAGGGTAGATTTCGAATCCCAGTGCAAACCTTTTAAATTACTGGCTGGACTGCTAGAGGATCTGCGACAGCAGGATTTCGATTGTGATACCCTTTCGATGGGAATGAGCCATGACATGCAGGCCGCTATTGCCGAGGGCTCGACTCTGCTTAGAATAGGCACGGCAATTTTTGGGGAACGAATTTGAGCCGGCAAAAACCCGCTAAAAAACCGGGAAATCAATAGCCACAGGCAACCACTTATAGAGTCAGACATGGGATCTAATTACCTAACTTCTCCACTAGTATTAATCATTAATACAATATTCGATTTGTATGTATTGCTGGTATTGCTTCGCTTTATGCTGCAAATGCTGCGTGCTGATTTCTACAATCCAGTCTCGCAATTTATAGTGCGGTTAACCTCTCCTCCGCTTAAAATTTTACGTCGTTTTATTCCCAGCCTTGCAGGGCAGGACAGCTCGGCAATCCTGTTATGCCTGGCAATTATTTACGCCAAGTTCATGCTGTTAAGGTTGCTCGGTACTGGTGCCATCCATATCGGCGGCACGCTGGCAGCGATTGACGGTGTTGGTTACCTGGGTTTGTTGATCTACGGATTTGCAGACCTGGCATCGCTATTCCTTACCGTGTTCCTGATCGCCATTATTATTCAGGTCATCATGAGCTGGATTAGTCCCGGTGCCTACAATCCGGTGATTGGCCTGGTAAACACTCTTGCCGCGCCAGCTCTTCGTCCGGTCAGGAAAATAGTGCCGGCGATAGGAGGTCTTGACCTGTCCCCGATAATTGCAACTTTAATGATTTTCGTGGCGAAGATGTTGATTATCCCCCCGATTATTTATTTAGGAAGCCAGTTCTAATTTAAACCTATCTCTTCTGCCTTGTGGCGGGCCTGGATAAAAGCGGCGTGGGAAACGTATAGCAAATCCGCAACCTGGCGCATCAGGTATTCCTCATAATGATCCTTGACACCATCGGCGTAAACCAGTTGCCACATCATCTCGATCACGCGTATTTTAGTGTCCTGATCGAAGTTCTCGTTTAACAAGCGCGTGATATGCTGCAGCGACACCAACGCATCTGCCTTATCACGTGCTTGCTGCATTAACTCGTCGAGTTCCCAGTCCTGCAGGGAAAACTGTTGTTTCAATAGATGGCGCATTCTCTCCAGTTCGATTTCCTGTTCGCGAAAATCAGCTCGGCAAATTTCGATTAGCAAGGTGGCGGTTGCTAGCCGCAATGCATGCTCGAGATCAAACTCTGGCGCCTGTGCACGACCGGACTGAAAAATTTGAATTAATATCGATCTCATCGCAAACCTCGGTGTTGGACTCTATGAAAATGAAAACAGCGAAAAGTTCGACCCTGTCACTGGATGGCCCGATAAACTGCCAATATAATTCATAGATTTTTTTGATTACTGTTTAATTATCAATTGCTTTTATTTAACGATTTGGGCAAAATAAACTGGATCTGTATGTATATAAAGCCATGACCTTAACCGAACTCAAATACATCGTTGCTGTCTCGCAAAAAAACCATTTTGGTAAAGCGGCGCAAGCCTGTTTCGTCAGCCAGCCCACGCTCAGTATTGCGATTAAAAAACTTGAGGAAGAACTCGGTGTTCGTCTATTTGAGCGCAGCTCAAAAAATGAGATTCGAATTACAGAAATCGGTCAACAGATAATCGATCAGGCCTATATCGTACTTCAGCAGTCGCAGATTCTAGGTGAAATTGCGCAACAGGGCAAAGACCCGCTTTCCGGTCAGTTCAGACTCGGGGTTATTTATACCATTGGCCCTTACCTGCTGCCTAATTTAATTCCAAAATTAAGCGAAAATGCACCCAATTTAAGATTGATCATCGAAGAAAATTTTACTGCCAACCTGTTTCAATCGCTAAAACAGGGGACCCTCGATGCAATTATCATTTCTTATCCTTTCGAAGAACCAGGTATTGAAACAGAACCACTGTACCAGGAACCTTTTATTGTAGCCTTGCCCAAAAATCATGATTGGCAAGACCGCGATGCGATTCCAACCGAAGATCTGGCTTCACAGGATTTGATGTTACTGGGCTCGGGTCACTGTTTTAGGGACCAGGTCGTCGAGGCCTGCCCAAACTGCATGTCCGGTAATAGTGAATTAACCCGTACCTTCGAAGGCAGTTCGCTGGAAACAATCCGGCACATGGTCGCCGCGGGAACCGGAATTACGGTCCTGCCCCGAACCAGCATCGTCAACAGCCGGCAAAACGATGCGATGATCGATATCAAGCCCTTCGAGTCGCCTTCGCCCAGCCGCACCGTGGCAATCGCCTGGCGTAAACATTATCCTCGAAAAGAAGCGATAGTCACAATTCGAGAGACGATACAGACGAGTCCATTGGATGGCGTCGATATAATTCATTAGCGATGACACTATTGTGCCCGAACAAGATCATGAATTAATCCGTGCGAAGCTGAATTTCGAAACCGCAAAACTTGACTGGAAAGAACTGCAACGCTTTTTTGCCGGCGGTAAATTATTTTATGTCGATTCAGGCCTGGACCTGATCGATGTTGCCTTCGCAATTCAGCAGGACGACCAGGTAAAAGTCCGGCAATGGATGGAACAGATGCAGTTGACCGAGGTTAGCGACCTCCAGGCAAAGGACTGGTTTGTCAACAATAGCCTGCTCTGGACCCTGGTAGTCAAGCCCTGGATACTGGTGCAACTGCCCGGAACATATTCAGGTAAGCGGGTGTCGTAACAGAGACTGGAACAGGGTCTTAATTCTGTTGTAAAATTACTATTTGAATTGATAAGGTTTATTGTTTATGTCCAGAGTCACCGTTTACAGCACCGCTAATTGCCCGGTTTGTGTAAAAGCGAAAAGCATGCTGGGTAAGTGGAACATCGATTTTGTCGAAACGCGTATCGATACCGATAATGCCGCACTAAAGGAATTTGGCGAGGTAACCCGGGGAGCCAGGACGGTTCCGCAGATACTAATTGATGGTAAACTGATAGGCGGGTTTTCCGAATTAACCGAATTACATATGGACGGCGATCTGGATGAACTCATGAATCCAGAATCGTAACGACGCGCATGCCAAGACCAAAAAAACACATCTTTCGTATCCAGTTTCACAATAACAACCGTATTTACGAACTGTATGCACACCAGGTAAGCCAGTCGGAAATGATGGGGTTTATCGAAATCGGCCAAATTATTTTCGGTGAACATACGAAAATACTAATCGATCCGGCTGAGGAGAAATTAAAGCTCGAGTTTGAGGGTGTGAAACACACCTATATCCCGCATCACTCGATTATTCGCATCGACGAAGTCGAAGCCAGTGGAAAAAATCGAATTCTTGACGCCGAGGGCTCAACGGTTACGAGTTTTCCCGGCTCAACTATCATGCCGCTAAAAAGCTGAGTCTTAACAACACTGCTTCAGGGTGATCAAACATCTCCTTAGGGCAGACTAAAAACTGCCCGGCAGGAATCAAATCGATGCGCATTTCCGTCATCATCCCCAGCTATAACAGGATTCATACATTAACCCGGGCGATCGATTCGGTACTAAACCAGGACAGCAAGGTTGATGAAATAATTATTGTAGATGATGGCTCTACCGACGATACCTCTATCCATATCTCGCGGACCTATCCGGATATTAAACTCATCCGGCAATCTAATCAGGGAGTTAGCGCCGCCAGAAACGCAGGCATTAAACAGGCAAGTTACGAATGGATCGCATTACTCGACTCGGATGATAGCTGGATGCCGGACAAGATTGATTCGATTCGGCAGGCACAACAAGCGCAACCCGAATACCTGTTGTTCCATTCGGATGAAATCTGGATAAGGCATGGTGTAAGGGTAAACCCGATGAATAAACACCAAAAATCAGGCGGCTGGATTTTCCAGCAATGCCTGCCCTTATGCGTCATATCTCCCTCGGCCGCAGTAATCCATCGATCATTGCTGCAATCGGTCGCCTGCTTCGATGAAACCCTGCCCGCCTGCGAGGATTATGATCTTTGGCTTAAGATCTGCCACCAATTTCCAGTTTCCTATATAGATAGGCCACTAATCACAAAATATGGGGGGCATGATGATCAATTGTCGGGGCAGTTTTGGGGAATGGATCGCTTCCGCATTCGTTCTTTACATCGACTCATACAACAGCAAGAATTAAACAAAGAACAACTTGTAGCGGCCCGCTCGATGCTGACTATTAAACTGGAGATTTTATTAAAAGGGGCGATGAAGCATAAAAATACCGAAGTCATCGCTGAATTCACGCCAATGCTGGAACAGGTTCAGAAATCAATAGTCCCTCAGAGTTCGGCCTCATGTTAATCTGGGTAACGGCATTGCATTGTGAAGCCAAACCGATTATCGATCATTATCGATTGATAAAATCACGCTCGCACCACGCTTTTGACATTTATAAGAAGGACCAGGTTGAATGCATCGTCAGCGGTATCGGCAGGCTGGCCTGCGCGGCCGCAACGGCCTGGATAGCCGCACTCAACCACGAGGCTCGATCTATCGCCTGGATCAATGTTGGTACTGCCGGTTCCGCTAGCCACGATATCGGTACGGCCTTGTTAATTAACAGGATATCCGACGAATTCAGCCAGCATTTCTACCCTGCGCCATTGCTCAATTGCAGATTCGAAACCGCTCACTGCCGCACGAGAAACGAACCCAGCACCGATTATCATCCCCAGCAACTTTACGATATGGAAGCGAGCGCGTTTTATCAAACCGCTACCCGGTTTAGTTGTGCTGAACTGGTCCAGTGCGTGAAAATAGTGAGCGACAATCCCGCGCATCAGACGGGCAGAAACAAGGCTCGTATTAGTGAATTGATCCATCAGCACATGGATCAACTGGCCCGGCTGGCGCTGGACCTGCAAGCGA
>QNFD01000026.1 GCA_003645435.1 Gammaproteobacteria bacterium
CTGCCCGTTGCTGTCTTTTGCCAGGCTCAGATTCCTGATCGAACCGGATATTTCTCGTATCACTGGTGCTTGCAACCAGACACTTTTGACAAGATCAATTTCCACCGCCATATCGTCAACCGATATGGGCGCATCGCGATTCGGTAGTAGCACCGAAGCATTTTGAAATCGTAAAATCGGATTGAAGCGGTTCCAGCCACCCCGTATATTGATAAAACTGATCTCGGAGACTACCTCGCTCGCGAGCCAATCCTTAATCTCGGTTTCGAAGTAAGCTATATTCGCCAGACCAATGCGTAATCCGACCACCAGCAATGCGAGCAGGACGAGTATCACCGACAGCAATCGCGTAAAAAATCGAATTAAACGAGCCATCTGGTATCAAATCTGACCTGAAGCCTAAACCGGCACAACATCATAGGTTTCCTGGGTAAAATGGTTCTCAACCTGGAGTTTTACCGGAATATTAATAAAAGTTTCAAGTTCGGCAAGGCTTGCGGCCTCTTCATCAAGCAAGCGGTCGATCACATCCTGATTAGCCATAACCAGCAATTGCTGCACCTCGTCATAAAGTCTTGCAGTGCTCAGTATTTCACGAAAAATCTCATAGCATACTGTTTCAGTGGTTTTGTGCGAGCCGCGTCCATGACAAATGAGGCAAGTCTCGCACAACACGTGTTCGAGGCTTTCGCGCGTGCGTTTTCGGGTCATTTCCACCAGGCCCAATGGAGATACTTCACAAATCTGGGTCTTGGCATGGTCCTTGGCGAGGTACTTTTCCAGGGTTTTCAATACCTGCCGTTTATGTTCATCCTGCTCCATGTCAATGTAATCGATAATAATAATGCCGCCCAGGTTGCGTAACCGTAGCTGACGCGCAATAGCCTGGGAAGCTTCCATATTGGTCTTGAAGATGGTTTCCTCGAGGTTTCGGTGGCCGACAAACGCACCGGTATTGATATCGATGGTAGTCATTGCCTCGGTCTGATCAATAATCAGATATCCGCCCGATTTCAACCCCACCTGTCGCGCCAGCGCGCGTTGAATTTCATCGTCGATATTGTGCACATCAAATAAAGGTCGCTCACCCGGATAATGCTCGATCCTGGCCGGTAAGTCGGGTATGTAACGTTGCGAAAACTCGATCATCTTTTGATAAGTTTCCCTCGAATCGACTTTTACGAGGCTGGTTTCCCTGCCCACCATATCCCTCAGAGTACGTATCGATAGCGGCAGGTCTTCATGCACCAGGCTACCGGGCTTGAGATCCTGCGCGTTTTCCAGCAAGGAATCCCACAGCGTGGCGAGGAAGCTGATATCGCGATGAAGCTCCTCTTCTTCGACCCCTTCGGCCGCAGTACGCACTATACAGCCACCATGACGGTTTTCTATCAATCCCTCGCCCAGCAGTCCGCGTAATCTCTGACGTTCATCTTCATCCTCGATCTTTACCGAAACTCCGATCTGAGATGAATTAGGCGTGTAAACCAGGTACCGGGAAGGTACTGAAATACTTGTCGTAAGCCGGGCTCCCTTGCTACCCAGGGGGTCTTTCACAACCTGCACTAACAATGTCTGGCCCTCGTGTAGCAGTTCATTGATTGCGGGCCGGGGCTTGTCTTCAGGGTTTTCGGTTCCGGCGCTATTGTTGTCGATGTCCGACACGTGTAAAAAGCCGGCTTTCTCGAGGCCAATATCGACAAAGGCCGCTTCCATCCCGGGTAATACTCGATTTACCTTGCCTTTATAAATATTCCCGACTATACCGCGGCTGCCCTGCCTTTCTATGCTAACTTCCTGCAGGGCACCATTTTCAACCACTGCCACACGGGTTTCCTGCGGCGTGATATTGACAAGAATTTCTTCACTGATAGTCATTGTTTTAGTACTGATATTCCCGCTTCACCTAAAAGCGCCGCAGTTTCAAATAAAGGTAGTCCCATCACCGATGAATAACTACCTTCGATGCGTTCTATAAAAATGGCCGCCTTACCCTGAATCGCATAAGCGCCGGCCTTGTCGAATGGTTCATCCTGCGCGCAACAGGCTTCAATTTCCCAATCTTCCAGCGCGCGGAATTTGACCTGGTTTAGCGACATTTTCAGCTCGAGCCGACCCGCATAACTGAGTGCTACAGCCGATAGCACCTGATGCTGCCTGGCCGATAATTTTGCCAGCATACGGCAACAATCCTGCGCGTCATCCGGCTTGCCAATAATACTACCATCAATACTTACAATAGTATCGGCAGCGAGCACCGGCAGCAGCCGTGCCCGGGCGGAAGCCATTTTTTGGCCGGCACGGGCCTTGGTTTCGGCCATTCGACAAACGTATTCTTCGGCAGACTCCGCGGGCACCTGCGACTCGTCGATACTGATCTCCAGGGTTTCGAATTCGATACCGATTTGGCGTAGCAATTCGGCTCGGCGCGGCGAACTTGAGGCCAGGAAAATCATGTGTCTATCATAGCTCGAAAGCCTGAAGCCTGCCTGAATACAAAGCTTAGGGTTTATCTCGAGATAATTGTCTATTCTCGATGATAGGGATGCCCGCTGAGCAGGGTCGAGGCCCGATAGAGTTGTTCGATCAGCACCACCCGCACCAGCGCATGCGGCATGGTCATGCGACCGAGTGCAATCGTTTGCGCACAGGCCTTTCGACATTGATCGGCAAGCCCCTCAGGACCCCCAATGATGAGGTTGACCTGCGCATACTCCGGCAGCCATCGCTCCATCTGTTCCGACCATTCCAGGCTTGACCACTGCTTTCCATGCTCGTCGAGGGCGATACTAAAGCTGCCGCGAGGAATTTTTTTTAAGATTAATGCGCCTTCCTGACGCCTCAGTTGCTCGGCCGACACCCTGCTTTTACGCTGGGCCAACGCAATAGTAGTCAGTTGAATATTCAGTTCACGGGGCATTCGTTTAAGATAATCGCTACAGGCGACGTCTACCCATTCCGGCATTTTCCGGCCGACCGCGATAATCTGGATTTTCAAAACAAAGGCACCGGGGCAGCCTGCGCCTTAAACAGCGAATTTGCTCACGACGTTCTGCCATAATCGGTTTCGCCCAGTTCTTCTCGCCATAGTTTTTCGAGATCATAGAACTCCCGGACATCGGGCAGCATGACGTGTACAACGACATCGCCAAGATCGACCAGCACCCATTCTCCTACATCTTCTCCCTCCACCCCCAGTGGCGGCAAGTTGGCCAGCTTCGCTTTTTCGCTTACCTCGGCGGCAATAGATTTAACATGCCGGCTCGACGTGCCGCTGGCAAATATCATGAAGTCGGTGAAACTGGCCTGTTTTCGAACATCGAGAACCTGAATATTTTCAGCTTTTAAATCTTCGAGGGCCTGCAGGGTCAACTTTTTGAGATTTTGTGCCTGCAGGGTCACAGGCGACGACTGGTTCGCATCATTCATAGAGGTGGTTGCTCATAATAAATTGTTGAATAGCTTCGGGTAGACAGTCTAATGTCTGGGCACTAACACCGTTTTGCAACTGCTGTTTAATCCGACTCGATGAACAGGGATTTTCGTCGATTTCCAGCGCCAGGATGGCTCCATGGGCTTTGCGCTTCAGGGCCTGTACAGAATTTACGCATCGGTCTGAGTAATTTGACCAGTTCAGCTCAATGCCCGGTCTACGGCAAACTATCAGATTGACCAGTTGTAAAATTTCATCCGGGGATTTCCAGTCGTGAAAAACATTGAACGCGTCGGCGCCAAGAACAAGGTGAACCCTGTCAAACTGGCCCTGGTCGCAAATCTGGCGCAGGCTATCGATCATATAAGATTGGCCACCACGATCCAGTTCCAGGGTATTGAGCCTGAATCCAGTATGGCCGGCTATTGCCAGTTTAATCATTTGAAGTCGATCTGCATTGTTAGCCTGCGGCAAATCCCGGTGGACCGGGTTTGCGCAGGGCATGAAATGTAGTTCGTCGAGGTCTAGCTGCGATAATACCTGTTCAGCCATTTGCAGATGACCCATATGAACAGGATCAAAGGTTCCTCCGAGAATACCAATCGTCTTCAATTTCGAATATGCCCGTCTCCAAGGACGATGTATTTTTGCGAGGTTAAACCGATTAAACCAACCGGTCCGCGCGCGTGTAGCTTGTCGGTGCTAATTCCGATTTCAGCGCCTAAACCATACTCAAAACCATCGGCAAATGCGGTCGAGGCATTGACCAGTACCGAACTCGAATCCACGCGCCGAAGAAACTGCCTTGCACGGCTATAATTTTCGGTCACTATCGAATCCGTGTGCTGCGACCCGTGTCGATTGATATGCGTGATTGCCGCTTCCAAATCATCGACAATCTTTATCGACAGGATGGGCGCCAGGTACTCGGTTTCCCAGTCCTCGTCGCTGGCAATAGCTATATTTGCAGGATCAAACTGGCGACTACGCTTGCAACCCCGGAGCTCTACCCCCTTATCAACAAAGGCCTGAATCAATTCCGGCATAACCGCTTTAGCGACCGGGTCTGCAACCAACAGAGTTTCCATTGCATTACAAACCCCGTAGCGGCGGGTCTTGGCGTTTACCGCGATATTCAAAGCCTTTTGCCGGTCGGCGTCTTCATCAATATAAACATGGCATATTCCATCCAGGTGTTTAATCACCGGAATACTCGACTCCCCTGCCACCCGTTCTATTAAAGACTTGCCGCCGCGCGGAATGATGACGTCGATCGACTCATGCAGTTTCAGCATGTGCCCCACCGCTTCACGGTTTATCGTGTTAACTACCTGTACCGATGACTCTGGCAATCCTGCCTGTGCAAGCCCCTGCTCGATACACCGGTATATAGCCTGGTTAGAATGTATCGCCTCCTTACCCCCGCGTAGAATACTGGCATTGCCCGCTTTTAAACACAGCGCCGCGGCATCGATCGTAACGTTTGGCCTGGACTCATAAATAATACCAATAACACCGAGTGGAACACGCATTTTTCCAACCTGGATTCCGGAAGGTCGATACTCTAGTTCGCTAATTTCACCCACCGGATCGGCCAGTGCTGCGACCTGCTGCAAGCCGTTAATCATTGCATCGATACGCGCATCGGATAGCAACAGGCGGTCAAGCATGGCTTCGTCCAGACCCGCCAACTTGCCTGCCTGCATATCCCTGCTGTTCTCGGATTTGATCTTTTCGCGCTGTGCGTCGATCGCCCTGCCAATATTTACCAGCGCAAGATTTTTTATCTCGGGATCTGCGTAGGCCAGCACTTCGGCCGCGGCTCGCGCCGACTGGCCCAATTCAGTCATATACCGTTGAATATCAACAGTATCGGATTTAAATTCTTTTTTTATTGCAACACCCATTACTGGTCCTGTTACTACTAAGCCTGCATTGCCGGGATACCACAAAACTCACAGATCAGCGACTTTATCTGTAACCAGTCAGCATCTACACAGACGGCATCCTGTTGGCCCTTGCCAATGCGGTCTAATGTAGCACAGCTTTGTAACAAACGCTCAATTTGATCCAGCCCCATTCTGCTCAGTGCGCGCTGATACAATCCTTGACTGGAACTCCAGATTCCAAGCTTTTGCCATTGCTGCTGGCCGAGTTGGCCCGACATCTGTGCGCGTTTCAAACCAGCCAATTTTTCCAGCGTTGATTGTAAGGCCCAGAGCAAACTATTGGTGCCATAACCCTCTGCGGCCAGGCTATTTAAAATTCGCAGCGCGCGCCTGGTTTTGCCCGCGAGACAGGCATCGACCAGGGCAAAATTATTGTAGCGCGCGCTTTGCGCTACCGATTGCTCGATTACTTCAAAGGATAACTGACCCTGCCCGTTAAAGCGGATGGAGAGCTTCTCCAGCTCCTGGTCAGCCGCCAGTAAATTACCCTCGGTGCGCTCGGCCAGGAATGCCGCGGACTGCGCATCGATCGAAAGCGACTTTTGACTGGCGCGCTGAAGTATCCAGTCGGGTAGCCGGTTTAGGTAAACCGGTTGTAATTCGACGCTTTCACCGACCTGCTGCACGCGCTTAAACCAGGCAGAATTTTTAATCGATCGATCGAGTCGCGGCAGGACAAAAATGAACACGGTATCCGGCGGCAGGTTTTCGCACAGGGCCTGCATAGCTTTGGCCCCCTGCTGGCCCGGCTTACCATTCGGAATTCGGATTATTCGGCATTTTTTATCGGCAAATAAAGAAAGTGCATCTGACTCGTAAAGTAATTCATTCCAGTCAAAACCGGTATCGACAGAGTAAGTCTGGATATCCTCGAACCCCTGCTGTTTCATCGACTGGCGGGTTTCATCAAGCCAGTCACGCACCAACAATGGTTCGTCACTGGACAACAGGTAAACAGGAGAGAGATTTTGCATCGGCCTGGAACGAAATTTAGCGCATGCTCGGCATACGCATACTATTGAATTGACCTGGCCCACATATTGAGCAAAGCCGACGGCAATTACATGTCCCTGAGACCATCGGAAGGCTCAATGTCGGCAGCGCGCATGCCGCCCATGATAGCGGCCAGAATCGCAATTCCCAGGGTCAAACCGAGGGCCCAGAAAAAGTGCTCGCTAATCAGATAGCATAAAGTTTGATCCAAATTCAGTTTAGGCGCTAAAAAGCGGTTAATTAGCTGTTCAAAGGTGAGATAAACCAGCACCGCCAGTAACCATCCAAGAACCGCCGTATACAGGGCTTGCAACACCGGAAACAAAACTATCTTGCCGCTTTTAAAACCAAGCAGACGCAACACACTGAGGTCCTTCCTTTTTCGATCGACGTTGGCCCACAGGCTCGCCCCTAATGAAAATGAAAATCCGGCAGCCCCGACACAGGCAATAATCCAGAAAATAATCGAAAGATTTTCATCAATCGATTGTACGGTGCTAATTTCTGCAGTATTGGCCCGCACCTGCACACCTTCACTCTCGAGAAGCCTGACCAGGTATTCGACATCGTATATCGAACGCGCATAAAGCCGAAAAGACGGGTAACTCCTCGAGGATTCGTCTAATTCACTCCCATCCCAGCCAAGAGACGGCACCGCCCGGCCATCCTTAAACTGTTCGGTAGCGAGTAGCAGGTCAAGGTGCACAAAAGCCACGTTTCGACTCACGACCTTGGCATCGGCAATGTCGATCACAGTCAGGTCCAGATGCACACGCTCGCGCTTACCCTGGAACTGCCGCGCCAGGCTCGCATCGATACGATCATCCCGCTTCACATTTAATTTTTCCGCGGCGCCCTGACTCAGGATTATCTGAAACTGGTCCGAAGGCGTTTTCGGCAGCTTCGTGAGTAATGGATCGCCTTCCGCGGTGGCCAACAGCTCTGTAGTCAGAATTCTTTTCGCGGTTTGGCTTTTTAACTGCATCGTGGCCGCAAGCGCACGAGTTTTGGGGATAACAAATTCAACTTCATCGAGGTCCCGGAAACGCTCAAACCACCCCTGATCGTAGTGACCGCTGCCTATCGGTCGGATCTCCCTGTTAATCGGATTTTCAATCAACTGG
This sequence comes from Gammaproteobacteria bacterium, assembly GCA_003645435.1. Next base: position 7,500 of record QNFD01000026.1, read on the forward strand.
GTAACCATTGAAGTGACTATGCCGAATTTGAGGCCGAACAAAATCATTAGCGGCGCCAGAACCGCCGCTAACGCCGCCACGAAACATCCCGACATGCGCCATTCGTGGGTGTAATCCCGAAAACTTAAACGAATTATATTGCCGACCTGGGTCACGAGGAAACCCCTCTAATCACGAAAGGTGGACTGGTAAATGCGGCCATTTTCGGTAGGGCCCGATTCCTGGCGCAACATTCTCAAATCCATTTTATACACATGCGCCCAGTCATGGCTGGCGGTAATCAGTGTAATCTTCAATCCTTTAATCAACTCCATGACCACCGCCATAATTTTTCTCGCGGTGATCGGATCGAGTGCGGCGGTAGGTTCATCGGCGAGCAGGATCGAGGGGCGATGCGCCAGCGCCCTGGCGAAAGCCACCCGTTGCCTTTCCCCGGCAGAGAGCAGTCCCGGCAATTTGTCGAGCTGTCGATGGATACCCAACACCTTTGAAATTGAGGGAATTGAATCATCTTTCGGTAAATTCAACAGCTGGCGCGGCAACTCGATATTCTCACGTACAGTCAGGTAAGGTAATAGACCGCCCGACTGTAAAACATAACCAATGTGCTGTTTTCGAATGAGCGACAGGCGATTATGTTTTTTACGACGCCATAATTCGTCAACATCGTCGGTTTCACCACCTACCGGGGATATAGAAAAGCCATCTGCTTGATCCGGATGCAAAACCAGTGCGAATAAGTCCATTAGCGTACTCTTACCGCATCCGCTATGTCCAACCAGGGCAATATTTTCTTCTGCATGAATATCAATGCTGGGTATATGTAATCGAAAACCGGCATTCTCGACCATACGCTCCTTGACCACATTTCTCAATGAGTAAACAACAGCAGTCATAATTCAGCAGCCTGGTTCAACGGTGTTACTACTTAGACCGCAGTACAATTTATTAACACTACTTTTAAGGTAGAAGATCTAGCGAAACCGGGAATACCGAACTTCCGGTCACCGGTCCGCCCCCGGGAGTAACCCATAAATCGGTATGGTCGTGTAAGGTCTGATAATAGCTGATTTTACTGTCCAGCCTGTTCATGAACTCGATCTGTACCTTGGCGGACCATTCTTCCCAACTTTCGATGGTTAAATCCATTACCTCGCCGGTATAAGGCAAATCTTCCATATATTCGCGCATATAACCCATCTCTGCGAGGTTGGCGCCGGCACTTGAGGTACTACCTGCTACTGCGGCAGGGTCACGGCTCACGGTGGCTGCGAGGCTTTTCAGATCATCCAGGAAGTTTTGTGGACTTAGTACGCCTTCTTCCGCTAGTTCGAGCACCTGCTGCATCACATTTTTCAGATCACTGAGTTGATCACGCGTCATCAAAACCCGCACGTCGACCGATGAACGCCCTGGATTGATAAAATCCCGGTCTACTATCCATGCACTGAATACCCTGGGCAGTGGTTCACCCGATTCACGCTGAAGGTAACGAAGGCGCAGGGCGTTGCCAAGCCTGGCGACCCGACCCTGTAAATCAGCCAACTGCGGCTGAACCGAGGGCTGAACTGGAGGCTGGATCGCGACATCTTGTTCCAGCGGAATCGGCGGCACGCCTTTTGTCGTCGCCAGTACCTGTTGTGTGATCTGATTCGCCAATATCTCCAGGACATTGCCGAATTCGTCGACCTGGCCAAGATTTACGCCGTAGTAAAAATCTCCAATACCCGGATAAAGAGACAGTTCTTTATACAGAGACTCGGCCTTTTTATGGTCGGCGGCCGTTACCGGAGTGCGTAAATGCAACACCCAGATTGAAATTCCCTTGTCATAAGCAAGCTGCCTCAAAGCCTTGGCGCTAAGCCCGGTTGTGCCTAACGCGTCATAGCTTTCCCGGGGCCCGGCATCGGTAATCAGAACAACATAACGTGCGTCAAAATCAGTCCAGTCGGTATCTTCGATCGCCGACATAACTCCGGCGTAGGCGTCTTCACGAAAATCCTGGCTCGAAACCTCGGCGGGGCTGAGGGAATTGACTCGATCCAAAAACTGTTCGGCATCGGCTCCCTGCTCCAGGCTAACGTATTGCCTGGTCAGGTACTCAAGCTCGGGAACCTGTTCGAGGTTGTCCCGATAAGCGGTCAGACCAAAACTTACCTGGTTGGTGAGCCCATGTTTCTCGATCGCCGAATAAACTCGGGTAACTGCTTCCCGCGTACGATCGATATAAGGACCCATTGACGAAGTTGAATCAATCACAAAATGAATACCGCTGCGATAGCTTCTGGGACTGGCCTCCGGTTCAGCCGGTCCGGGTTCCTCTGCTTTACTGACTTCAAGTGGTACGCTGGCTATTTCCAGCAAACGGGCCTGTTCATTATCGAGAAATATATCTTCGTATTGCTTGATAGGCACGAGGTAAAAGTTCTCTCGAATATCGACATGGGCTTCGGGTTGAATCGCAATAACCGGCGAATCTGCGCCGCTATCACCATCTACCACCGACTGGTATAGCCGCTGATAGGTATCCGTGTCATATCCCTCGACCAGGTCTTGCAAAGACTTTTTACTGTTAAACAGCATGACTCGCTGTATATTTTGAGGATCCTTGAATGATATTGTCAGTGCCTGGTTCCAGGTTATAGCCCGGTCATCTTTCATCCAGCCAGCGATGGCGCCATAACTGTCATGACCGACCCTGATCCAGTCATCTTCCCTGGCATATACATAAAGAACACTAAAAGGCGTTACCTCGGTTGAAGCAACCGATTGATCCGGAGCTGGATAAATTCTGGCGTCGGGGATGCTTAGCACTCGCTGATACAGAGTTTTCTTGCCTTCCATTAGCAGAGGTTTTTCAGTCGCTGCCTGCAGAGTGCAGGACAGTACGCCGATCAGTCCCGTAATCAAAAACCGCATCGTTATTTTCATAGAATTCTCATTGCACCTACTATTCAAAATTCAGCATTAACTGACGCGCATCGGGATTGCCCATTATTGATGCTTCATCAGCCCACTGTTTCAGGTTGCCAATTCCATTTGTAGCAGGAGTATGTCCGAGAGCTACCGCTTTTTTATACCATTTGTAAGCCTGAATCGCATCGGCCTGATCGAGCAAACTGTCCTCCGCACGAAACAGGGTCGGATCCGCCATTTCACCCATTTTCATAATCGCGGGGATATAATCTTCCCTGGCGCTAAAAAAAAACAGCAGGTGTGCATCCGCCAGGTTACCCTGTTCCTGGAAGCTCAATCCCTTTTCATAAATATTCGCTAGCGCATAGGGCTCGCCACCCGCTCGAACTTCGGCGATATACTCTCGGGCGCGTAAACCGGGCGGTATTAACTGACTTCGTTCAATCTCAACCCTGTTATTTTCCTGCACGACTTCTGTTACCGCGGTAACCTGAAAGCCTCGCTCCACACCCAAAAACATAAACAGGATTAGTCCGACCACGATCAAACCAATCCAGATCATGGTATTGCGTCGTCGTTTGGTTAGACTCGATTCGGGCATTTTAGATCGTGTTATTGTTGATCCTTCATTCATCACACCTGAACTTTCAGGGCGGCGTCGTTTGGCTAAACTCGATTCGGGCATTTTAGATAGTGTTATTGTTGATCCTTCATTCATCATATCTGAACTTTCAGCGCGTCGTCGTTTGGCTAAACTCGATTCGGGTATTTTAGGTCGTGTTATTGTTGTTCCTTCATTCATCACATCTGAAATCTCAGGGCGTTATCGACCAGATTCCCAGTCCGAATTCGGCGATTATAAACTGTTGTGATTGAGCCGTAAATTTAACCAGCAAAAATATTTCCGAAACCCTGGGTTTTTTAATATTGCTCCAGCAGCAATATCAATTGATAAATCAATTCTCGATCGAGCGACGCTGTTGCATTTTCTTTCTCGAACTCTATGCCGATAGGGTTGTTATTGTCCAGGGTTAAATCCACCTGTCGCGAGATAGTTTTTTGATTCACCAGGCGCTCGCCCGCATTAGAGGTCAGGCTATAAGTGAGTTCACGCGAAACTCGAACAACTACTGCATTCGCGCCCACCGAATTAGCCAGGTTACGATCGGGTAAAGACTTGATCGCCACCGCTAGCCGGACCCTGTCAGCCGACCCATCGTCAGATAAACTGGCTCCGGCCTGCTGCAAATTCTGGTTCAACAGGTTCACCTGGCTAACACTCAAACTATCGGCCTGCAAATCGATTGACTGTAGTTCCGGCGGTAGCGACCCGACTCCACGCAACTGAAATCCACAGGCAGAAAGCATGCAAGCCAATACAAATAAAACAAATGACCGCGATAGATTCATTCTTGTTTCAGCTAATCTGCTCAACCCGCTCATATGACTATATTAACCAGTTTATCGGGTACGACGATTACTCTTTTTATCGGCGCATCGTCAATGTAACGTCGAACCTGTTCATTTTTAAATGCCATTTCTTCGCAGACAGTCTTGTCCGAACCTGCCTTTATCTGCATTTTAGCGCGCAACTTGCCATTCACCTGAATCACCATTTCGAGACTATCCCGAACCAGCGTCTGCTCATCATATTGCGGCCATGGGCAGTCAATAACAACGCCGTCATGTCCCAGGTCCCGCCAAAGCTGATGACAAAAGTGTGGAATGATCGGCGCTAACATCAACACCATGCTTTCGAAGGTTTCCTGCCGTATAGCCCTGGCCGTATCTGAATCGTCATCAAACTTGCTGACACTATTGAGTAATTCCATGTTGGCCGCGATAGCGGTATTAAATGTCAGGCGCCGGCCAAAATCATCACTCACCTTTTTTATTGTTTCGTGTAGTTTGCGGCGCATTGCCTTCTGATCTTCGTCAAGATTACCTAAAGTCACGGTGCTAGCGTCTGTTGAGCCCGAACTGATATGCTCGTAGATCGCTTTCCATAAACGTTTAAGAAATCGATGTGCCCCTTCTACACCGGCATCGGACCAGTCCAGCGACTGCTCCGGCGGCGATGCGAACATGATAAACAGGCGTACCGTATCCGCGCCAAAACGATCGATTAATCCCTGCGGGTCTACGGTATTACCCTTGGACTTGGACATCTTGCTACCGTCTTTGAGAACCATACCCTGGGTTAGCAGGCTTTTGAATGGTTCGTCTGAATGCAGCAGTCCTTCGTCGCGCAGTAACTTGTGGTAAAAACGCGCGTAAAGCAGGTGCAGAATCGCGTGTTCTATACCGCCAATGTAATGATCAACCGGCGCCCAGTAGTCGGCGCGCGCATCCAGCATTGCCTCCCCCTGATCGCTGCAGGCGTAACGAGCGTAGTACCAGGATGATTCCATAAAGGTATCGAAGGTATCGGTTTCACGTTCGGCCGCGCCGCCGCAGGCCGGACAGGTCGTTTGCATAAACGAATCCATACGTTTGAGCGGCGAACCTATACCCTCGAATTCGATATCTTCCGGCAAAACTACCGGTAAATCTCCGGCTGGTACCGCGACCGCACCGCATTTTTGGCAATTGATGACCGGAATCGGAGCACCCCAGTATCGCTGACGTGATACGCCCCAGTCCCGTAGACGATAATTGACCTGCCGAATACCCTTACCATCATCCTCGAGGGAATCGGCAATGCGTTTAAAAGCTGATTCGAAATCGAGGCCGTCGAGAAAGCCCGAATTGCAGCTAATGCTATCTTTGGTAACAAATGATCCGGCATCCAGGTTGACGTCGGAACCATCTGCAGGCGCAACCACCTGTCGAATTTCGATGCCGTATTTACGCGCGAATTCCCAGTCGCGTTGATCGTGCGCGGGTACGGACATGATCGCACCGGTGCCATACCCCATGAGCACAAAATTGGCGATCCAGATCGGTATTTCTTCGCCGTTCACAGGGTTGAGCGCGTTAATACCCAGCGCCAGCCCTCGTTTCTCCATTTTCTCGAGCGCCGCTTCGGCGGTATTGGTTTTCCTGCAGTCGTCGATAAATGCGGCGATATCGGGACCGGTTTCCGCGGCCTGTAACGCGAGCGGATGTTCAGCCGCAATAGCCATGAAAGTAGCGCCGTAAAGCGTGTCCGGACGCGTGGTATACACCATCAACGAATCGTGGCCAGGTACCTCGAATTCGACCTCCATGCCTTCGGAACGTCCAATCCAGTTGCGCTGCATGGTTTTAACCTGTTCGGGCCACTCGACCGTATCCAGATCCGCCAGCAACTGTTCGGCATAATCGGTGATTTTTAAAAACCATTGTGCGATTTCACGTCTTTCTACCGGCGTATCGCAACGCCAGCAACAGCCCTCTATAACCTGTTCATTGGCGAGTACGGTTTGATCCAACGGACACCAGTTGACCGGCGCGGTTTTTTTGTAGGCTATGCCTTTTTCCATCAGGCGCGTAAAAAACCATTGTTCCCAACGATAATATTCCGGCTTACAGGTTGCCAGCTCGCGTTTCCAGTCGTAGCCAAATCCGAGGGATTTCAGCTGATCACGCATATAGTCGATGTTTTCATAAGTCCATTGGGCCGGCGGCACATTGTTTTTAATCGCCGCGTTTTCAGCCGGCATGCCGAACGCGTCCCAGCCCATAGGCTGCATCACATTCTTGCCGAGCATGCGTTGAAACCGTGATATGACATCACCAATGGTGTAATTACGCACATGCCCCATGTGCAACTTGCCGCTCGGGTAGGGGAACATCGACAGGCAATAGTAGCTTTCTCTATCGGGGTCCTCGGTCACTTCAAAGGAGCCGCTGTCGACCCAGAACTGCTGGGCCATGGCTTCGACTTCCGCGGGCTTGTACTGCTGATCCATA
>QNFD01000027.1 GCA_003645435.1 Gammaproteobacteria bacterium
GGTATATTTTTAACGTATTCTGAGAGCTTTTTACGCAATCGTTTGCGATAAACCAGTTGATCGTCAAATTTTCCGGCACGCAGTTCTGACACTGTTCGTAATATATAATTTTCATATTCATCACCGTCAAACACCAGTTGGTACAGGCTCTGCTGGAAGTTTCGCGCGAGCTCGGTCCAGTCAGTACGAACCGTTTCGAGTCCCTTGTAGTGGATAGTCCGATTACCCTTTCCATCATCAATCAGGCCGGCATAGCGTTTCTTACTACCCTGATCCGAGCCGCGCACAGTGGGCATGAAAAACTGGTTGAAATGGGTTTCAAATTCCATTTCGAGATAAGACTGAATGCCATAGTCCCGTTGTAACTGATCCCGCCAATACTGATTAACTATTCCGACGAGCCGATGGCCGATGGCCTCGGCCGCAGCGTTGTCACAGGCCTGCTGTAAAGAAACAAACACCGAGTCGGTATCGCCATAGATAACCTCGTAACCTTCAGCCTCGATCAGCTTTACCGTTTGTAGGATTATTTCATGGCTGCGCTTGGTGATCGAGCTGGTTAATCGCGAATCGTGAATTCGGCATCCCGGAGTGCCGAGTACGCCATAAAATGAATTCATGATGATTTTGATCGCCTGCGAGAGTGCCGCATTTTTATCCTGCTTGGCCTGGTCGCGTGCCTGCCACAGGTGTTCGATAATACCTGGCAAGATATTTTCTTTCTTACTAAAGCTGGCGCCGTCGAAACCAGCAACAATATCATCAGCGGGTGCCTGTTTTGCAGCGATTCGCGCATAGGGATCGACCTTGAAAGTTCGGATGATGCTTGGGTAGAGGCTTTTATAGTCGAGCACCAGCACACTGTTATGCAATCCGGGTTGCGAATCCATGACATAGCCGCCGGGTGCGCTCAATTCACCCTGGTAATCACCAATATTGGGCGCGATAAAGCCTTTACGATGCAGGCGCGGCAGGTAAAGATTGTCGAAGGCAGCCACCGAACCCCCCATCTTATTCATTTCCAGACCGGTGAGCCTTGCGCGTTCAATAGAGAAATTGATCAGGTTGGTTTTTTCAAAAACATCCCAGACAAGCTGGCAGTCCTCGAGGTTATAGGCGGCGAGTTTCGGTTTATCCTCGTGGAACTGTCGGCGAATTTCTTTCGCTTTGTATAGTGGATCGAGCCTGCTCTCATCATGGATCAGCTTGCCTCGTCCGAGCAACTCCTGGCCGACAGATTCAAGCGCAAAGCTGGCGAAGGAATAGGTTGCAGACTTCAGGGTATCGATACCATCGAGTACCACACGGCCGGGAATCGTGATGAAATAGTGCTCGCTATCGGTCTGCGCTTTACGCCAGACCGGCACCGAGTTGGCTCGCCCAATGGCAAGCGGAACATTCAGAGTCTGGGCTTTTTTTTGCAGTAATCGGAAATCAAAATTAACTACATTCCAGCCAATGAAAATATCGGGATCGATTTCGTTCACCCATTCAATCCAGCGCCGCAGCAGTGCGCTTTCATCGTCAACAAACTCGATATCGTCGGTGTCCGTTGCTTCGCCGATAATCAGGGTTTTGTTCGTCGATTGGGCAACGAAGGCAATCGAAAACAGCGCATCGGTGGCGTAGTCCGACTCGATATCGATAGACATCACGGTAAATTCCGGGATATAGCTTCCCGGCTGCAAACGCACATCATTAACTGGTTGATGTGAATACTCGGTGTCGACATCGACCGAAGCGGTGATAAATCGCTCGTTCAAAAAACGATCGGTGGGCCTGATATCGGCTTCGTAACAGGGAATCTGTTGTTGCGCGAACAGGTCTCGCGTACGGTATAGCGCTTGCTGTGAATCGAAGTAGACTCCACTCACCGCTTCGAATTTAAAAGTCTGTAGTTCCAGCGACTTGATCGAGACACCATTCCAGTCGTTGATCAACGCCTGCGCCCGGGGGACGTCCGTCGCACGAATAAAGAAAATGGCCTGCTGCCGATGGATAGAAACCTGCAACGGCCCTCGCGCCGTGCTCATCCAGAAATCGAGACGAATTCCCTGCGGGGTATCCTGCCACTGTCGTGTCAGTAGAAAGCCGGGAGTCATAGTTTACTCGAATTCCACCTGCAAAATGCAGAAAGCCCGTTACTAGTTCTCATCGCCATAGCTGCAAGTTTAACGTGAGTCTTGCTCATTGGTTGGAATAACCAGGGGAATAATAATGAAGGACGCCAGAACCAGGAAGTATACGCGAAAATGACAATATACCGCGCGTGAATTCTATGTAATTATGCTTAATAATCCCCTGGAATCTAATAATGCATCTTTCCCGTTTCCCGCGTCTGCACTTCGCTCATCTGCCAACACCGCTGGAACCCATGACACGCCTGAGCGAGGCGCTGGGCGGACCAAACCTGTGGATCAAGCGGGATGACTGTACCGGTTTGTCGTCAGGGGGCAACAAAACCCGCAAGCTCGAATTCCTCATGGCGGATGCTCTACAAAACAAAGCCGACACTATCATCACCTTAGGCGGGACCCAGTCTAACCATGCTCGCCAAACCACCGCGATAGCGGCAAAAATGGGTATGGAGTGCCACCTGTTACTCGAAAACCCCACTGGCTATGACGACGATGCCTATGTTTATGGTGGCAATGTGCTGCTTGATCAATTGCACGGATCAACCATTTACAAATGCCCTGTTGGCACCGATATGAATGCGGCGATGGAAGATCTGGCGCAACAATTGCGCAATGACGGCAAAAATCCCTATACCATTCCAGTCGGTGGTTCGAATGAGACCGGCGCACTGGGTTATGTGAATGCCGCGCTCGAGCTCACGGCACAGGCAAATGACCGGTCATTGCGAATTGATCACCTGGTGCACGCTACCGGCAGTGCGGGCACCCAGACTGGTCTGCTAGTCGGCATGGAAGGCATCAATAGCGGCATTCCTGTCTACGGTGTCAATGTGAGCAGACCCAGCCAGGAGCAGGAAGAAATGGTCTTCGACCTGGCCCAGCGTACCGCTCTGTACATGGGCCTCAACAGTGATGTGGTAAAAAGAGAGCAGGTTGTCGCCAACGGCGATTATTTTGGCGATGGCTATGGTCTACCGACCCCGGCAATGGTCGAAGCGGTGAAGATGATGGCACAGTACGAAGGTATACTGCTAGATCCTGTTTACTCGGGAAAAGGATTTTCGGGCCTGATCGATTTGATCCGCATGGGTCATTTCAAGAAAGGTGAGAACGTCGTGTTTCTGCATACCGGCGGTATTGTCTCCCTGTTCGCCTATCCTACTACTTTCGATTTACCCGGATATATTTAAGACCACAGTCTATAGAGGTTACGTTACGACACATGGCTCAGCAAAATAAAGTAGCATTGGTGACCGGCGCAGGTAGCGGCATTGGCAAAACCACCGCCCTGCGTTTGCTCGCGGATGGATATCAACTGGCATTCACTGGACGCCGAATGGAACCGCTGACCGAGGCAGCCGCTGAATCCGGCGCGGACCCCGATAAAATTCTTTGCCAGACGGCCGACGTTGGCAATCCGGATTCGGTAGCGAAGCTGTTTGATAAAATTCGTGAACGCTTCGGGCGACTCGATTTACTGTTCAACAATGCCGGTTGTGCGGCCCCGGCAATACCTATGGAAGATTTGAGTTTCGACGAATGGCAGGCCGTGGTTAGCGCCAACCTCACCGGTTCATTCCTGTGTGCTCAGCAGGCCATCAAAATGATGAAGGCGCAGTCACCGAAGGGAGGTCGCATCATTAACAATGGTTCCATCTCGGCACACGCACCGCGGCCAAACTCGGCGCCCTATACCGCTACCAAGCACGCGATTACCGGCCTGACCAAATCGATTTCACTGGATGGGCGAAAACATAATATTACCTGCGGTCAAATCGATATTGGCAACGCCGATACCGACATGACCCTGCCCATGCTGGAGGGCGTACAACAGGCTAATGGTGAGATCTCACCTGAACCGCGTATGGATGTGAATCAGGTTGCTGAAGCAGTACTCCACATGGCGAATCTGCCCCTCGAAACCAACGTTCTGTTTATGACCATCATGGCAACAAAAATGCCTCTCGTCGGCCGCGGTTAGGCCGTTATATATATCCTGGTAAATCAAAAACATTCGGGTAGCCGAATAGTGAAATACTGCCACCGGTATGCAGAAACACGACGTTTTCACCTTTCTTGAAATGACCCTTGCGGATTAAATCGATCAATCCTGAAAATCCCTTGCCGGAATAAACCGGGTCGAGCAGGATACCCTCGTACTGTGCCATCATCTTCACCGCTTCGACCATTGCATCGGTAGGCAGGCCATAGCCATCGCCGACATAATCACTATTTGCGACGACCCTTTCGCGCGCGACAACATCGGGGCTCAATCCCATATACTCCGCGGTACGTTGCGCCAGGTTATAAATCATTTCTTCCTGCTTTTGCTTTGGCGCGCGAACCCCAACGCCATATACCGGGATGCCGGTGTTCATTCCCTCCATGCCCAGCACCAGGCCGGCCTGGGTACCGGAACTACCGGTCGCGTGCACCAGGTGGTCAATGCGTAACGAACGATCGTTCGCCTGTGTAGTGAGCTCTATGGCCGCGTTGACATATCCAAGCGCACCGATTTCGTTCGAACCGCCACCAGGGATAATATAAGGGGTCTTTCCATCATCACGTAGGTTTTGCGCAAGCTCCTCCATAGCGGCATTCATATCGGTATCCGCCGGGCGTCCGGAGATGGTGGCGCCGTGTAATTGATCGAGCAATACATTACCGTTATAGACATAGGCCTGGTCTTCGTACCCGGTTCGATCTTCCAGTAACACGTGACATTCCATTCCGAGTTTGGCGGCGATCGCCGTGGTCTGGCGTGCATGATTAGACTGGGTTGCACCCTGGGTAATGATTGTATCGGCCTTGCGCTCAACGGCATCCGCCATCAGAAATTCGAGCTTGCGAGTCTTGTTACCGCCGGAAGACAATCCGGTACAGTCATCACGCTTAATCCAGAGATTGGGGCCACCCAGGGCGCTGGAAATTCGCTCCATTGGTTCAAGCGGCGTCGGCAGATGAGCGAAATGTAGTCGGGGAAAACGCGAAAGGTGCATGATAGCCTCCAAAGTTAATTGTGTGCATGATTACACAAGTTTGTTTGCGAAAATAATGCAAATTATTTAAGATTAAATTAAAGAATTTAATGTAACAACGATTTGGATGGATAGATGGAACTGAAATGGCTAGAAGATCTACTGGTGTTACTCGAGGAAAAATCGGTAACCCGAGCGGCGGCCCGTCGGCATGTTACGCAACCGGCTTTTTCACGTAGAATTCGGCAACTGGAAGGATGGTTGGGAGTTGAAATTGTCGATCGAAGCACCAAACCCGTTAGTTTCCGCCAGACCGGACTAGCACTGGAGGAGGGAGTACGCGACATCGTAAGTCGACTTTATGCATTGCGCAACAGCGTGCATGAAAGTCAGGATCAAATTACTTTTGTAGCGCAGCATACGCTGGCAATTTCTCGCTTCCCATCTTTGATTCGCAAGGTAAAAAATAGCCTTCCAGATCCCGGCTACCGTGTCGTCACGGCAAACTACGAACAATGCGAATCACTTTTTTATAACGAAGCCGACCTGTTGCTGTGCTACCAGAGCGCACAACGACAGTATAATTTTTCCCATAAAGCCGTACGTAAGTTGTATCTTGGTAAGGATCGGTTGATTCCGGTGGCTTCCAGACAGTTGGCCAGTCAACTCGGCGAGTTGTCCCCTAGAATGGCGATTCCGATTTTGATGTACCAGCAGGGTAGTTTTCTGAGTGAAGCGTTAGTGGGCAGTTGCCTGCCGGCAGTTATCAGGGACTACCGTGTTGAAGTAGTCTGTGAATCGGCTTTTTCCGCAAGCCTAAAAGCAATGGTGCTCGCCGATATGGGCATCGCCTGGCTTGCCGGGGAGATTATTGAAAAAGAATTGTCCGAAGGCGCAATCGTATCCTTAGGTTCTTTATTAGGTGAGACTGAACTGGATATAGTTCTCTACTATCGAGATGAAGCCTTACCGGCACAAGTAGGCCAGATAATTGCTGAATTTCAGGAGCCTGCACTGCACCTCTAACTTATTTACTAAGCCGATAAGCAGGAGGATGCAGCCGATAGGAGCAGTCTCATTTTAAACGAATTACATTAAACTCTTTAATTTTATCTTAAACAATTTGCATTATTATTGCTATTAAACCTGTGCAATCATGCCATTAACTAACAATCGGTTCGCCGATCGTTAGTTCGATGGATCTAATAGGCTTAAATTAAATCGTCGTTATTAGGGGTAGAATGCAAACCAGGGGGAGGGTTCATACTCGAATTTTCCTCAAAATAATCAACTTATAAAAATCATATGAGGAAATATACATGAATATCTTTAAAAAAATTACGCTCTGTGCAGCAGCGGCTATTGTTGCTGTTAACTTAAGTATGTCGGTTGCATATGCAGCGGCCGATGAAGTTAGAATCGCGTTCTTTTTAGAATGGGCAACGCCAAATCAGGAAGCAAAAATTAAGAATGTTTTTGATAAAGCTTTTGGAGTTCCTGTTAGGTGGACTAACTTCGCAACAGGTGTTGAAATGACTGAAGCCATGCTTTCAGGTGATATCGACATCTCATACTCACAGGGTATGGCACCGTTTGTAAATGCTGTTAACGCTAAAGCGCCAATCAAAATAGTAGAAATAGCGGTTACTTATGGCATGGCTGGTACTACCTGTGTTGTTGACAAAAGTATTTCAAAGGGAAACGAAGATGACCTGGAAGGCATGAAAGCTGCGGTTCCACTAGGAACAATGGCTGACTTTGTATTCCAGGAAATGATGAAATCCTTAGGTGTTGATGCATCAAAAATCCAGGTTATTGATATGGAACCAGCAGATGGAGCAGTTGCTCTAATTGATGGTAACGTTTCTATGGCTTGTTTGTTTGGTAAAAACTCTATTGATAAAGCTTTGGAAAAAGGTCGATATCTTTTGACTGTAAAAGAAGCCTATGATGCCGGTATCTCTGGTATTGATATTACTTCTGTTACCAATAAGTTTTCAAAAGAAAATCCGGAAATGGTTAGAACCTTCATAGAAGTCAACCAGGAGTATAATACTAAATTCGCAGCCGGCAAGTCTGATATGGCAGCAATTGCTAAAGACGCTGGTATGACTATAGACAAAACTAAAAACCAGATGTCAGGTTTTGGTTTCCCAACAGTCAGTGAACAAAAATCCCAGTATTTCAATAACGATGGGAAAATCATAAACCTTCTGGATTACATGGGCAAAATGTTTGCTACAGATGAAAATCCAGCTCTTAAAGACTATTCAAAAGTAGTCGATACTTCTTTCTTAGAAAGTATGTAAAGAAACTGGTATGAAAGAAACAAATAGGCGCCAATTTATAATTGGTGCCTATTTTTTTATGTTGTAAATAATCAAATTATGAGCGATTTAGTTTCTCAAGATCTCAATATGATTTTCCCATCTATTAAAGGGGAAACTGTGCATGCGCTAAAAGATGTGAACTTCACGCTCAAGCAAGGCGAGTTGTTATCAGTTTTAGGCCCATCGGGATGCGGGAAAACCACGCTATTAAATATTACTGCCGGTTTTTTAAGACCTACTTCAGGAACAATTAGCCTGGGGGGAAAAGAAATTAATGGTCCAGGTGTTGAAAGAGGAATGGTGTTTCAACAAGGTGCCTTGTTCGAATGGTTGACAGTTGCCGCAAACGTAAACTTTGGTTTGCGAATGAAAAAAGAAGATCCGGTTGAAACCGCCGAAAAAGTTGAAGAATGGCTGGATATTGTCGGACTACAGGGATTTGGTAATACACCTACTTATCAATTATCCGGCGGTATGCAACAACGCGTGGCCCTTGCAAGATGCCTGATCAATAATCCTGACTTAATTTTAATGGACGAACCATTAGGCGCGCTTGATGCATTGACCAGAGAAAAAATGCAATCTTTAATTTTAAAAATATGGAAAGAAACCGGGAAAACGATTGTCCTGATTACTCACTCAGTGGAGGAAGCCTTATTGTTAGGCGAACGATTATTCGTAATGGCGCCAAGACCTGGACGTATACATAAGGAGTACCAGCTCCCTTTTGCATCGATGGGATTAACAGAGGATTTAAGGACAATTAAAAATGATAAGGAATTTGTATCCAGGAGAGAAGAAATCCTGACGATGATCTGGGACATGGAAGAAGAAATAATGGGTAAGGAAAACTAAAATGGTTACAGGATTTATTACTGTTTTACTTATCCTGGCCCTTATAGGTTCGATTTATTATGAATCCAGATTAGTAAAAACTGAAAAAATAGATGCGGTTTTTGGAGACCCGGATAGAGCCAAAGGCGGTGTTCACTGGATAATCGCCGGCTCTAGTACAATTTTATTATTGTGGTTGTTTTTTTCATGGGACATTGCAAAGTCTTTTTACCCAGGCTCTGCAAATGAATTGTGTCAGGTTGCTAAAGTAAGAGAGTCATTGGTTGGTATAAAATATATTTTCCCAATAGACGAAAGACAACTTAAAAGTACATCTGTCATCGATCGTGAAACAGCAATCATCAATGATTTCAAAAAAATAATTCAAAACTCAAATATACATGACTCAGATAAAGATAAATTAATTAGTTTACTTAATGAAACTGAGTTAATGATTATCACTTTGACTAATGAAAAATATTTAGAGTCAGAGGTTACAAACAAAGTAAAAAATATTGCAAATAGACTAACCCGGTTAAAGGAAGAATTTGTAAAAGCAAGCTACCCGCCGATTAAAAGCGTTGAAGAAGAAAATGAACGAATTGAATTATTAAAAAATCAAACATCATGGGGAGAAACCGGGATGGAAATCCCTCCTCTTCCAGAGACAAAAACTGGTTTGAAATTTGATGCCGCAGCTAAGGAAATAAAATTAATTTCCGAAGAATTTTTTGAAATTAAAAACAATAATTCAGTATATCTTGTGCAATTTGAAAAAATAAAGAACGGAATAAAAAGTTTCAAAAATAGTTTAAATGACGACCAGGAATTAGAAAAAGAATATATCAGACAGGTTAGCAAAATTGCAGGCAGGCTATCGAGAGGCAAAATTTTTCCACCAGACACATTAGATTCTGTTCAACAATCATTAATAGATTTTGACGAAGTTCAAAGAAAGGAACAGGGAGGTATAGGCGTACTTGATACTTTGCTATTCCCCGGGGGAACTATAGTTGCAAGTGGAGATGTTTGCAGTGAACAGGGACCAGGCAGATGGTTACCAAAACCGTCTGACACATTTAAAATTTTTACAAAACTTTTAAAACCGAGTGAAGGATATAAAAATGTCCCGCTCATCTGGTATGAAATGATGGGGGTAAACCAGGTAGTTGGATTTATAACGCCTGACTGGATAGCAGACATAATTCCTGGAAAGTATCCTGTTCACGGTTCAGATGGAAAAGTTGAATCTAATCTAAAAAGTACGGTTTTAGATATCGCAACTGGGAACTTCGAGGCTTTTGCAATCCCCATTCCCTCGGGTCATATCTGGGATTCTTTTTTAAGAGTAATATTAGGCTTAGGCCTCGGTATTATATGCGGTGTCCCGTTAGGATTGTTTATGGGGTTATCAAGATTCGCAGCGGGTTATTTTGATCCAATCGTAGAACTATACCGGCCTGTGCCACCACTTGCCTGGGCGCCTCTCATTATTACCATATTTGGAATAGATAACTCCGGGAAAATATTCCTGTTATTTATGGTTTCTTTTGCAATCATGGTTATATCAGCAAGAGCTGGTGCATCAGGAACACAATTATCGAAAATACACGCGGCTCATTCATTGGGCGCTTCGAAATGGCAGATACTAAGAGAAGTAATATTGCCAAATTCCCTACCTGAAATATTAACAGGAATCAGGGTTGCAATTGGTGTTTGTTGGGGAACCCTGGTTGCTGCAGAATTTTTAGCGGGAACAACGGGTATTGGATTTGTTGAAAACGTTGCGAGAAAATATTCGCAATACGAAGTTATCTGGATCACGATTTTTGTAATGGGAATGCTGGGTCTTTTATTTGATATCGGGATGAGAAAAATAATCAAGAAAACTATTCCATGGCGTGGAAAAGGTTAAACGGCGATAGATGGCGTAGGTGTTTCGTATGGCCATCCAATGATTAACAATAAATTTTCCGGCATCGTTATTGGTTTGTCTCTAATGATTTCGTCGAAGCCAGAATATCGCCATGGCACTACTTAGCTACACACGAGATGGACAGGGTTTTCCCCTGGTACTGCAACACGGTTATTTTGGTGGCGCGGAGATGTGGCAGACACAAATCGACCACTTCAAATCGCGGTTTGATGTTATCGCCCCCAACCTGTCCGGGTTTGGCGACAGCGCGGACCTCATTGCGCCGGACTCGATTGAAGAATGCGCGCAACAAGTTTTCGATCTACTCGATTCGCTGGGTGTTGAACAATTCTACTTGCTTGGCCACTCGATGGGCGGAATGATCGTCCAGCAAATGGCCGCGATGCAGAATGATCGCGTCAAAAAACTGGTCTGTTATGGCACCGGTCCTGTCGGTGTATTACCCGATCGCTTTGAAACACTGGACCAATCTCGAGAACGCTTGGCGATTGATGGACTTGAGACAACTGCAAAGCGAATTGCCGCTACCTGGCTTGTCGAGGGCGAAAATGCACAGGGCTTTTCGGTCTGTGAAAATGTGGGGAAAAAGGCCACCATGCAAGCCGCACTTGCCAGCTTGACGGCCTGGGAAAAATGGAACGGTTGCTCTGCGTTGCCAATGATATCCTGCCCCACACTGGTGCTATGGGGGGACCGCGATCGGTCCTACGGCTGGCGTCAACCGGAATCATTGTGGCACGGTATCCCAGATAGTTATCTCGCTGTAATGCCAGGATGTGCCCATAATGCACATATGGAAAAACCTGCGTTGTTCAATATGATTGTGGATGACTTTTTATCTGACTAGTTTGATTTGGTATTATCTGACTAGTTTGATTTGGTAATCGACTATGAGCCATGACTAAAACAGTTTTTAACAAACCTTTCACGCAACAAGAGGCGATTCCTGAAGCCGGCATCGCACGGGCAGTCGAAGTCATGCGCTCCGGTCGCCTTCACCGTTATAACGTCATCGAAGGCGAAACCGCCGAAGTCGCGTTGCTCGAAACAGAGTTTGCCGCATACATGGGCCAGTCGTATTGTCTTGCCTGCGCCTCAGGCGGTTACGCTCTGCATATTGCGCTCAAAGCGGCTGGCATCAAACCCGGTGAAGCCGTGCTCACCAACGCCTTCACGCTGGCCCCGGTGCCGGGTGCGATTGATAACGCCGGGGGTAACCCGGTACTGGTTGAGATTGGCGAAAACTTTTGTGTCGATTTAAACCATCTCGAAGAAATGATGAAGGTCTCGCAAGCTCGTTTCTTCATGATCTCACACATGCGTGGTCATATAGCCGACATGGATGCCGTGGTCGAACTTTGTGACAAATATCAGGTTATTTTGATCGAAGACTGTGCACATACCCTGGGCGCGAGCTGGAATAGTAAAAAGTCGGGTAGTTTCGGTCGTATAGCCTGCTTTAGCACGCAAACCTATAAACACATTAATTCGGGAGAAGGCGGGTTCCTCACCACCAATGATCCAGAAATGATGGCACATGCAATCATACTCTCGGGTTCGTACATGCTGTTCGAACGCCACGATGCTGCGCCCGAAATCGCGGCTTTCAAAGATATAAAACTCGATACACCTAACTACAGTGGCCGCATGGACAATTTGCGTGCCGCTATCCTGCGCGCCCAGTTACCGCTTCTGGATGAAAATTGTGAGCGCTGGAATGCGCGTTATCGTGCACTGGAACAACGTCTCGTACAAAACACGGATATCACTTTACCCAATCGTCCCGAACAGGAGGACTACGTCGCCAGTTCATTGCAGTTTCGCATCGAGCGCCTGGCTAACGAACAGATACCAGCCTTCATCGCCGACTGTGCTAATCGAGGTGTCGAATTAAAATGGTTCGGCGGCAAAGAACCGCAGGGATTTACCAGTCGATACGATAGCTGGCGCTATATAGAATCGAAACAGAGATTACCGCAAACACTGAAAATACTCGCTTGTACTTTTGACCTGCGCATACCACTGACCTTTAGTGTCGAGGATATGGTGGTAATCGGCGAGATAATCGACGACGTGGTGCAGCAATTTGTGGTCTAGCAAATGATATAAATTGCTGACGCATAGCGCAATTTTAACGGGCTAGATCATGCAGTATTTCAACAACCTGGGATTAACGTGACAAGTATTCGCCCCTTTCGTATCGATGTGCCTGACGAGACTCTCGATCAGATCCGCACCCGGGTAACGGAATATCCGTGGCACGAGATGCCCGACGACGGTGGTTGGGCATATGGCACCAACCTCGACTACATGAAGGAGTTTTGTGCGTACTGGGTCGATGAATTCGATTGGCGTAAACACGAAGCTCAGATTAACCGTTTCCCTCATTACACGGCCGAGGTCGACGGTATTGATCTCCACTTCATTCACGAGAAGGGCAGTGGCCCCGTGTCGATGCCGTTAATCATCTCCCATGGTTGGCCCGGATCGGTTGTCGAATTCCTCGACATCATCGAACCCCTGGCCCATCCGGAACGCTTCGGCGGCAGCGCCGATGACGCCTTCGACGTCATTGCGCCGTCTTTGCCGGGATTCGGCTTCTCGGGCCGCCCACCGCGTCCAATCGGACCACGCAAGATGGCCGCTATGTTTGACACGCTGATGACCGACGTACTGGGATACAACAGCTACCTGGCTCAGGGCGGAGACTGGGGCGGGGCAATATCGAGCTGGCTCGGCTACGACCACGCACCTACCTGCCACGCCATCCACATCAACATCATGACGATGCGCCATCCCGATGGCCCGAAGGGGCCGGAAGAAGAAGCCTGGGCGGTAGAATTCGAACGCGAACAAATGATGGAGGACGGCTACCGGACCCAACAGGCGACCAAGCCGCAAACCTTGAGCTACGCGATGATGGACAGCCCCGTCGGTGTCGCCGCCTGGCTCATCGAGAAATTCAACTCGTGGTCCGATACTGATGGCGACGATATAGAGAGTGTACACAGTAAGGACTCACTGCTTACCAATATCATGGTCTATCTGGTCACTGGCACCTTCAACTCGGCATCCTGGATCTACTACGGCCGACGCGAGGAAGGTGGACGCCTGCTGTCTCCGGAGGGCAAGCGTGTTGAGGTTCCGACGGCGGTGGCTTTGTTCCCGGCAGAGCTCCTGTCCTGGCCGCCAAGGTCTTATGTCGAGCGCGTCTACAACATTTCGCGCTGGACCGGGATGCCTCGTGGTGGCCACTTCGCTGCGCTGGAGCAACCTGACCTGCTAGTCGAAGACATCCGGGCATTCGCACGGACCTTGCGTTAGCCCGCATATTGCATGAAGAGATCATCGATGATGTTGTCACAAATAAACTGGGGTCTGAAATTAATAGGGGTCAGAACCTAGGCTCTGACCCCTATTAATTTCAGCTTCCTGCATCAGCCAGGCGCGTAAGCCTCGTACCTTCTGATTCATATAGCGACCGGGTGAAGCCATCAGCGCGTAACCGTAGCCTTCGAGTTGATGCTCGAAGGGCGCGACCAGCGAGCCATTTTCAAGTTCCGCGGTCATCAGGGCATCGGCCATGGTGAATCCCTGTCCGTCGATCACAGCCTGGGTGCGTACGTTGGCA
>QNFD01000028.1 GCA_003645435.1 Gammaproteobacteria bacterium
CCTGTCACCCAGGTAGGCAATCACCGATTGAATCGTCAGGCCCGTATCAAACACATCATCGACTATCAGCAGGCGATCTTCGCGACAGCAGTTCTTGATCAGGTAATTCATGCCATGAATACGGATTTCGTCAGAACGACCATCGATGCCGCGGTACGACGAGGTACGAATGGCAATATGATCGGTCTCGATGCCGAACCAGGCGAGTAATTCCTGTACCGCGATGCCCATCGGTGTGCCGCCGCGCCAAATTGCGATGATGATGGTTGGTCGAAAGCCATCCCTGATTATTTGCGCACCTAGTTCAAACGAATCCTCGAGCAACTGCTGTGCCGACAGGTAGAGTTTATCGCTCATTGCTTACTGCTGTTGGCTGCGATTGAAAACATCAGGGATAGGTTTATCGGCATGACCCACGTATCATAGCCGCTTTGATTTCCGCGGGAAACGCGTTTCGTGAAAAAGACTTCGTGAATAAACCTTCGTGATAAAACGATTCATTCAGGAACAGGAATTACTCGAGGATTCGTACCGCCTGGCGGTACAGGTTTACGCGAGTGGCTACCGACCTGATTTTATCGTCGGTGTCTGGCGGGGTGGTTCTACGGTTGGAATCTATGTGCAGGAATGTCTGCAGTACCTCGGCGTGGAAACCGATCATATTGCGATACGGACCTCTTACCGGGGAATGAACGATTATCTGCAAAATCTCGATAGTGAGCGGGAAATCCAGGTACACGGTCTGCAGTACCTGTTTGAAAACATGAATGCCGATGACGCACTGTTGATCGTCGACGATGTCTACGGCACCGGACGTAATGTCGCAGCGGTGATCGATCGCCTGCGGGACAAGACCCGGCGTAACATGCCGGAGGATGTACGCATCGCGGTGCCTTACTACCGACCCCAGGCGAAGCAGACCAACAGGGCGCCGGATTACTTTCTGCATAAATACGACGAATGGCTGGTATTGCCCTATGAACTAACCGGTCTCAGCGATGATGAGATCGCTGCTAACAAGCCCTGGATTAAACCCCTTCTGGATCAACTTGAGCCCGTCAAAGACGAGGTTTGAAGTAATAAAAACCCTGGTTCTGATAATCATTTTAAGCAGTAGATGATTTCATCATTGAAACACTGTCGCACTAGTGATAAGTTCGCCCGCATCTAACCTGTCCTTAGCTGGAATTGCGATGAAATTTTCTTCATTAACCGAGAGAGTGAAAGGCGGCGCTGCCGATGTCTGGGATACTCACACCGTGGCGACTGAAGCCCAGCGTGAGGGCCAGGATGTTATCATCCTCAGCGTGGGTGATCCGGATTTTGCAACCCCAGAACCGATTGTCGAAGTCGCTGTGCGTTCGTTACGAGAAGGCAATACCCATTACACATCGTCGGTAGGTATCCTTGCATTGCGCGAGAGCATAGCCAGGCGGCATCAACGTTTAACCGGTGTAAAGGTTAGCAAAAATAACGTAGCCGTTACATCAGGTGCGCAAAACGCGCTATTTGGGGCTTCGATGTGTATCTGCGAAACGGGTGATGAGGTGATCGTTTTGCAGCCCATGTATGTAACCTACGAGGCCACGATTCAGGCCCCTGGTGCTACGCTGGTACCGGTAGCACTTTCCGCTGAAGACGGTTTTCGCCTCGACGCGAAGCGATTGAAGTCGGCTATCACGCCAAACACGCGTGCAATATATTATGCCTCTCCGAGCAATCCTACCGGCATGATTTTGAACCACGAGGAATTAGAAATCATCGCCGAGCTTGCGATTCAACATGATCTCTGGGTGGTCTCGGACGAGGTCTACTCGGACATAGTTTTTGAATCAGAGTTTCATCATATTGCCGCATTGCCGGGCATGGACGAACGCACTATTACGATCGGCAGTATGTCAAAGTCCTATGCAATGACCGGCTGGCGCACGGGCTGGATGGTCGCGCCTGAGGCGATGGTCACAAATATGGCCAGGCTCTTCCTGTGCATGTTGTATGGCTTACCCGGATTTGTGCAGGAGGCAGCAAGCTATGCACTCGAAAACGAGGATGCAGCAGTTGCTGAAATGCGCGAGATTTATCGTCAACGCCGAGATTTGTTGCTTGAGCAATTGACCTCGATTGATGAACTGAATGTCTTCAAACCGGATGCCGGTATGTTCCTGATGGTGGACGTACGCGGTACTGGTCTTGGGGCACCGGATTTTGTGCGGCAGCTTTATGCGGAGGCTGGTGTATCGGTGCTCGACGCTACCGCTTTTGGCGCCAGTGCCGAGGGCTTTGTGCGAATTTCCTATGCGACTGGCGAGCAGCAATTGCTCGAAGCTTGTCGGCGTATCGACAAATTTATCAACTCATTACGACCCATTAGCCAGGCGGTTTAGTTTATGCAGGACCAGGGCCCATACCAACTCATCGATCTCGATCGATATCCGCTCAATAACCTCGATAGTGAGGCCGGGCAACAGTTGATTGCCGATACGCAGGTTTCGCTGGGAACTACTGGCGCATGTTCCCTGCCGGGATTTGTGCGCGCATCGGCAATTTCCGAAATGGCCGCGCAAGCCAGTAGCCTGGAGCACCTCATTCGATGCATAGAGTGACCGAGGTGCAAGGTAAGCGAACCCGCATACAGGCCATACTTGGTTTTTCAACCAACCCCGATCTTCAGGGCAGCCTGGATTCGAGCATTTTGCATTATGGACCGCGAGTAGCGGAGCTTGAAGGCCAATCAACAGGTTTTTAAATCATGACTGACGCCGATGGAAAAATTCGATGCTGGTGGTGTGGCGATGACCAGCTTTACCAACAGTATCATGATTGCGAATGGGGAGTGCCGGTTCACGATGACCGTCTGCTGTTCGAATTTCTCTGCCTCGAAGGCGCCCAGGCAGGTTTGAGCTGGATTACTATCCTGCGCAAGCGCGAGAATTATCGACGCCTTTTTGACCAGTTCGATGCGCAGAAGATAGCGAGATACGACGATACTAAAATTGCGGACCTGCTGGCCGACCCCGGTATTGTTCGTAACAAACTCAAGGTTAATGGCTTTGTCAAAAATGCGCGCGCCTATCTCGATATGATCGATCACGGCGAAACACTCGATGACTACCTGTGGGGTTATGTCGATGGTGTTGCGTTACAGAATAAACGGACCTCGATGGGTGAGATTCCAGCCAACACCCCTGTATCGGATGCGATGTCGAAGGACCTGAAAAAACGCGGTTTCACCTTTGTCGGCAGTACCATATGTTATGCTTTTATGCAGGCCGCGGGCCTGGTCAATGATCATGTTACCGATTGCTTTCGTCATGCCGAATTAGCGGTAGATAGAAAATAACTGGAGTTTGTTATGTTAACAGCAGAAGTTCAGTATATTGCCGAGGGTGATGAACGGCCCATTTACTATGCCTCGAGCGCGGGGCGTAATGCTAGTTTTACAGTCAACCGTGGCCTGACCGCCTATGTTGTTGAAGTCCAGGATGCGCGCGATGTCGGCACTGACTTCGGCGGCGAAGAAATGGGCCAGCCAGCTATTGGTTTCAAACTCATCAATCACCACTCGGCGGTCAATAATTTTCTTGATAACGAAGAAATCAGCGGAACCTACGAAGCTGAAATCGAGAGCATTCTAAAATCTCTAACCGGAGCCGGCCGGGTCCATATATTTGACCATACCGTGCGAGCTTCCGATCCCGAGGTGCGAGAACAGAAGCAAATCCGGGAACCGGCAACACTGGTTCATAATGACTACACGCCGAAGTCGGGTTACGTCTGCCTGGATGAAAACCTCGGCGATGACGCCGGGCGCCTGGCCAAAGGCAGGTTTCAAATAATTAATCTCTGGCGCCCGCTGGTAAACCCGGTGCAGAACTTTCCGCTGGTAATGTGTGACGCCCGAACCGTCGGCACGGCTGATGTCGTCCCTACCGAACGGCGCGCGCCCAATCATATCGGTGAGCTACTGCTGGCGACCTATAACCCTGAGCATCGCTGGTATTATTTTTCGAATATGACCAGTGATGAAGTGCTGGTATTCAAAACATTCGATTCGGAGAATGCGGGTCGCACGCCAGGCAGTATCCATACTTCGATTGATGTGCCGGGAATATCGCCGGATACACCGCCACGGGAAAGCATCGAAACCCGGGCTTTTGTTTTTTACGATTAGCCTGTTTCGATAGGGGGTATCCGTGAGTTCCGGCGAGAATAGAAAGCAGGCCTTGAAAACCATCTGGGATGCAGCCATTGCTGCCGTGTCGGGTCAACAGGCGGTCGAAAACGCCATCGCCAGGGGTAACCCTTATCAGCCTGATCTCATTATTTCTGTCGGCAAGGCCGCGGTCGGCATGTGCCGGGGCGCCTTAAATAGCCTGGCCGAGCCCGGCGAGGCGATTGTGGTTACCAAGTACGACCATGCCGACGATGATATTCGTTCCCGCGAAGGGGTCACTGTAATCGAATCTGGACACCCGATACCCGATCAAAATTCACTCGATGCCGGTGCTGCCTTACTCGATCAAGTTCAATCGATGCCGGTCGACAGCCGAATACTGGTACTGGTATCGGGTGGTGCCTCGGCACTGGCGGAAGCCCTGCCGGCTGGCATGAGTCTCGGAGATCTGCAGGCGATTGCCGATGAAATGATATCGACCGGTAAAACCATTGGTGAAATAAATAGTCGGCGCAAGCAAACCTCATTAATCAAGGATGGTAAATTACTGGCGCGGTTTAGCGGTGCGGAAATTCGCGTGTATGCGATCTCGGATGTCGAAGGCGATAGTATCTCGACCATTGGTTCCGGCATTGGTGATTGCCATCGAACTGTAGTGAAAGCAACTTCCAGCATTATTGCTTCGAATCAAATCGCGCGTGCACGGGCTGTTGAAACGGCTGAGTCACTCGGCCTCAAGGTCCAACAAAACCAGGAGACGCTTTACGACGACGTTTTCAAGCTGGCAGAGTTGATTGGTAACAAATTACGCGATGCCGCTCCGGGTGTTTATATATGGGGAGGTGAACCCACGATCATGTTACCCGAGTGTCCGGGGCAGGGTGGCCGTAACCAGAGCCTGGCGCTGGCGATATCGCAACACCTGTCCGGCAAGGATAATATAAGCTTACTGGTCGCAGGCACGGATGGTACCGATGGCCCTACCGAGGCAGCGGGCGGTATTGTCGATGGCAATACTTTTGGCCGTGCCAACGCGGCGCGGGTTGCGCTTGAACACGCCGATGCCGGTTCCTACCTGGCGGAGCAGGGATGCTTATTCGTGACGGGGCCGACCAATACCAACGTCATGGACCTCGCGATCGCCATCGTCGAATAACTGGAAACTTTATGAACGAAACTATCAGGCTATTGCAGTCGCATCGCTCAGTGCGCAAATTTACCGACCAACCCGTGTCACAGGCAATTGTCGATGAACTGGTTAAATGCGGCCAGTCAGCCGCAACATCAGCCTTTATACAGGCCTGTACCGTCATCCAGGTCGAGAACAGGGCCAAACGCGAGCAGCTGGTCGAACTGGCCGGTAACCAGCCTTATGTCGCTAGTGCCGCCAGGTTCCTGGTTTATTGTGCCGATATGAATCGGTTGAAAATAGCCTGTGACATCCACAATGCCAAAATGTTGTCGGGCTTTACCGAGCAATTCATCACTGCCACGGTCGACTGTGCATTATTCGCACAGAATGTCATTACCGCGGCGCAATCACTCGGTATCGAGGGTGTTTATATCGGTGGTATCAGAAACAATATCCAGGCGGTGACCGAATTGCTCGATCTACCAGAATTGGTCTACCCGGTGTTTGGTATGTGTCTGGGTTATCCGGCGCAAAACCCGGAAGTAAAGCCGCGCTTACCCCTGTCCGTGATACTGAAACAGGATTGTTACGATGATAGTGCCGATGCGAACAAGATTGCCGAATACGACGAGCTAGTGCGCGAGTATTACCAAACCCGAACCGGTGGCAACAAGGATGATAGCTGGAGTGAACAAATTGCCGAGATGCTGGTCAAGGAAGCGCGCCCGCATATGAAAGCCTTTCTCGAATCGCGCGGTTTCATCTTGAAATGATGTCATTTGACACGAAGAATAATACACATGGGAAATGTCTTTAAAACTCAAGTAACATTGAGATCATGAAACTACACAAAATAGTCAGCTTAGCCTGCCTGATACTTTTCTTACATGCCTGCGCATCCGCACGGCATACGCTTCCGGAGCAACTTACCGACCAGGCCGTGGTGCTGGGTGGTCCAGCCGCACGAATGTGGGGTGATAAGTTACCCGGAGATATTAATGCTCGTGTAGAGCTGATACGTCGGCAATTTGCTGCTGATAGCGATACCAATATTTTTGATCGGCCCGCCACTTACCTGGCATTGTCGGGGGGTGGCGCCAACGGCGCATTCGGGGCCGGATTTTTAAAGGGCTGGTCGGAGTCGGGAACACGGCCTGAAATGGTTATTGTTGCTGGTATTAGCACCGGTGCTTTAATCGCGCCCTACGCCTTTCTGGGCAGCGGCTATGACGATGAGCTTGAGCGTCTTTACACCAATATGGCAACTAGCGACCTGGTAGCCGAGCGTTCACTGATACGGGGTGTTTTCAGCGACGCTTTGTATGACACCAGGCCCTTAAGGGAGATGTTGCGCTGGGAAATAGACGAGCAAATGATTCTAGAGATTGCGCGTGAATACCGCCGCGGCCGTCGTTTACTGATTGGCACCACAAATCTGGATTCTCAGCGGCCAGTGATCTGGAATATTGGAGCAATTGCGCAGGTAGGTACCCCGGAAGCAAATCAGTTGATCAGGGATGTGATACTGGCATCTGCTTCTATACCGGGAGTATTTCCACCCGTGAGGATAGAAGTAAAGGTGGGAGATCAGGTCTACGACGAGGTCCACGTGGATGGTGGTGTTAGCACGCAGGTGTTTATTTACCCATCCCAGATCGACTTGAGAAGGGCTGCCAGGGATGTAGGCATAAGCGGGGATCAGACTATTTACGTTATTCGCAACGGTTATCTGGATGCGCAGTGGTCCGAGGTCAACCTGGGACTTGGATCAATTTTAATATCATCGCTAGATACTATCATCAGGACCCAGGGTCTCGGGGATTTGTACCGAATTTATCTGGGAGCTGTGCGGGATAAAGCCCGTTTTAAGCTGGCCTACATATCGGACGACTTCGAGGTTGAGTCAAATGAACTATTCGACCCGGAATATATGAAGGCGCTGTTCGATATGGCCTACGAACAGGCTCGAAATGGTTACGACTGGGCGGATTCACCGCCTGGTTTTATTTATGTTGAGTAGCACTCGTTATTTTGGAACCGGGTTTATGATTTTTTGAGATTATGATGAATCACCGAAGTATAAAATTATTATTTGTATTGGTATTTATTTTCACAAGCCTATCGATTAATCCTGCAAGATCGGTTGATTTACCCCAACTCGAAGCCGGCAAGGGCATGGTCGTGTTTTATCGGCTGGGCAAGTTCGGCGGGAGTGCGATCCGCTTTAACCTGAGCCATGCGGAAGGTTTCATGGGGCAGTTATTGAATGACACCTGGCTATACAAGTCTGTTGAACCCGGAGAGCATACCTTTTGGTCCCAGGTAATCTCGCAGGATTCGATAACGATAAGGGTGGAAGCGGGTAAGACCTATTACGTCAAGGGCGTGGTTAAAATGGGCCTGGTCGTTGGCCGACCAACGTTTACCCAGGTGAGCGAAGAGGAAGGGCTTAAAGATCTTGCTGGATTGTAGCCGAGCCCTTCTCGGGAATAAACAGTATTTCCTGACCGAAAAGGAATGCCATTTGCAATAGTAATCGTTCCACCGAGCTTAGCCTGGTACGGGTTGCTAACACCTCCCGTCCGAGACGCGGCTCATCGGTAATAATGCCGTCGACGCCAAGCGACATCATGTGTGACATGGCGAGTGCGTCGTTCACTGTCCAGACATAGACCTGTTTTCCTGCAGCCTGTGCGGAACGGATGAAAGAGCTGTTTGCCAGCCGTGTACTCACCGCGAGGAAATCGGCATCGAGCCGGGTCAGATCACCGATCGCCTGTGCCGAGAGCAGGCCAACCTTCCAGCCTGGCCTTAGCGCACGGATTTTTTGTATGCCCGCGTATTCCAGCGACATGATCATCGTCTGATCCCGCATGTTGGCCGCTTCGATGAGATCGATCACGCGTTGTTCCAGCGCCTGATCGTGACCGTAGTACTTGAGTTCGACAATCAATCCCGACTTTCCTTTTACTACTTCCAGTACTTGCGCCAGTGTTGGTACTTGTACACCGGAGAATTCGGCGGCAAAGCTACTGCCGACGTCAAGTTCGCGAATCTCGGCCAGGCTTCCATCCCATACCTTCAGGTTGGCGCCCGCGAGTTTCATGAAATCACTGTCATGGACGACGATTACGTGACCATCGGCGCTCTCCTGTACATCGATTTCAATCCAGTCGGCACCATCTTCGATTGCGCGCCGAACCGAGGCCAGGGTATTTTCAGGCGCGGCTGCGGAAGCACCCCGATGCGCGATAATTGATACATTGTCGCCAACCTGTATATCGTCTAATAACTCAAAGCTTATGAATGCCGCAAGGCCAATCACGACTATCAGTGTCAGCGTGAAGCGGGCAGGGTTTATGCGATGTACAATCGCATCTATCGCCTTGTCAGTACCGGAAGTGGTAGTTTGCATTAGCGGTTCATAACGTTCTGCCAGCGCAGTCAGTAAGAATGCCAGGCTGCCCGAGGTCAAAGCAGTCAGGAGGACGTTCAGCAGTAGCCAAATCCCGGCGATAATACCGAGAACGATCACCAGCGCGGGTAGCGAATCGACGAAGTAGGGCACCAGGAACGTAGCAAGCCAGCGAATGCAAAATGCGATAATCGAGCTGAAAACTAGTGCTGCAACTGCAGCAAGGAACAATAGCTTTATAATCAACAGTCTTGCAGTTTGGGTCAGGCGTGCACTATCAGAAAAAGATGCGGCTGGGCGGCTTCCGCCAAATAGCAGAAGCGGCAGCGCCAATGACCATTTTGCCAATTGCCAGGCCAGTAGCCCGATCATCGCAATCGCCAACAGGACAATAATTATTACCGCGATCCAGAATTCAGTCGGTCGGATGGTCAAATAATAATTTATGTCGTAGTCGGTGAGCAGCTCCAGTGCAACCGCGCCGGCAGCGGCCAGAAACGGCAGCGTCAGCAATAATACCCGCACAACCAGGCGCACCGAAAACGAGAATATCCGGCTCATACGAACGAGGCTAAAAGCCACTGCTGCCAGTGCCTTCATTCTCGTGCTGCCTACATCGACAGTACCAATTGCCATCAGTGAGCTGAGCTCAAAAGCGAATACCACGATCAGCAGTGAAGCGAATAGAATTATGGCTAGCAAACCAGCGGGTGACAGCGCGAAATACAACAGGTCCATATCGGCCAGCGCCGGTTTACCCGACAGGCTTAACAAGGCCCGGCCTGTTACTCCCAATAATGGAGCGAACAGGACGACACCCAGGCCCGTGTAAATTAGATGAATGATAAGGATTTGGCGCCAGGACTGACCCAGTCGAGTCACCAATGCGCTTATAATTTCTGCCATGAAACCAGACTCGCAGGTCTCCCGCCTGATGTACAGAAAAAGCTAAGCTGCCGGTATGCTGGGCTAATATCGGGTGATGCTTTGCTTCGTTCCCGGGTAAAATTTAGACTATTCGTGAATACTCTATTCTGATAATGTTTCCGATAAGAGCCCGGGTGATAAAATATGAGCAACATCACGATACGAGAAGCCTGCACAAGTGACCTGGACAGGTGTTATGAAATAGAATCAACTGCCTATGCCGGTGATGAAGCGGCTAGCCGCGAGAAAATCGGCAAAAGAATAAAAGTTTATCCCGAAGGGTTTTTGGTATTGGAATTTGAAGGAGAAGTAGCGGGGTTAATAAATTCAGGCGCTACCAATCATGTCCAGTTATCAGACGAAGCGTTTAAAGAGCTGGTAGGGCACGACCCAAACGGCAAAAAAATCGTCATCATGTCGGTCGCGGTTCACCCCGATTTCCAGAGGAAAGGTCTCGCCGGTAAATTAATCATCGAATTTATCGGTAAAATGAAGGCGATGGCAAAGTCAGAGATTTACTTAATTTGCCAGACCGGGCTAATCGATATGTACGCCAGCTATGGGTTTGAGTATATCGGTGTTTCCGGTTCAGAACATGGTGGATTGGACTGGCATGAAATGTCGCTTTCTCTATAGATTCGTTGCGCCCAAATTTATTCGTGATTTTGATCTCAAATGTTATTAGAGCCCAGGTTTAATAAATGGACTGGAAAATTTTTATAACGATTTTCGGCGCGGTTTTTATCGCCGAGCTCGGCGATAAAACACAACTCGCAACCATGCTGTTTGCGGCCGACAAAGAGGTTAGTAAATACACCGTTTTCCTCGCAGCCTCTGCGGCGCTCATTGTTGCCACGGCGATAGGTGTATTGGCCGGCAGCCTGCTATCCGAGTACATCAATGAAAAATACCTGCATTATGTTGCCGGCCTCGGGTTTATCGCGATAGGCGCGTTTACCTTATACAATGCTTAATCAGAGACCAAGTTGGTCTTTGATCTCATCCAGTGATGCCGGATCATCAATGGTTGAGGGTACCGTATAGGGTTCGCCATCGACGATACATCGCAGCGTCTTGCGCAGAATTTTACCGGAACGTGTTTTCGGTAATCGAGCGACAATATGGGCCTCTTTGAAGGCTGCGACCGCGCCAATTTCCTGGCGTACCATGGCGATCAGTTCCTCGACTATCTGTTCGTCACTGGCTTCCGCCGAGTCCTTCAATAATACAAAACCCATCGGTAACTGGCCTTTCAAATCGTCGTGACGTCCGATAACCGCACATTCCGCTACCATCGGATGTTTGGCGACGATTTCTTCCATTTCACCGGTCGAGAGTCTGTGCCCCGCGACATTGATGACATCATCGACCCGTCCCATAATGAACAAATAGCCATCGTCGTCCAGGTAACCGCCGTCTCCGGTGTTAAAGTAACCCGGATAGGTCTCGAGGTAAGACGATTTGAATCGATCAATATCACCCCAGATCGATGTCAGGCAACTGGGCGGCAGGGGCAATTTTATGGTGATGAATCCCTGGCTGTTGACTGCTACCGGTTTGCCCTGTTCATCCAGAATTCGTACGTCAAAGCCGGGCACCGGCATGGTCGAAGAACCGGATTTGACCGGCATCGATTCGAGTCCGTGCATGTTGGCCGCTATCGCCCAGCCGGTTTCTGTTTGCCACCAGTGATCGAGCACCGGCACCTTGTAAGTCTCGCACAACCAGTCATAGGTCGGCGGGTCGAGCCGTTCACCCGCGGCAAAAATGGTTTGCAGGCATGAAAGATCGTATTGAGCGGCGAGTTTACCCTCGGAATCTTCTTTCTTGATCGCGCGGAACGCGGTGGGGGCGGTAAAGATTGCCTTCACACCGTATTCCGAGATAACCCGCCAGAAGGCGCCCGCGTCGGGGGTCATGACCGGTTTGCCCTCGTAGAGAACGGTGGTGCATCCATGCAATAGAGGCGCGTAAACGATATAAGAATGACCGACCACCCAGCCGACGTCGGAGGCGGCCCAGAAGACTTCACCGGGTTGCATATCATAGATGGCGGTCATGCTGTATTTCAGGGCGACAGCATGACCGCCATTTTCTCGTACCACGCCTTTTGGCTTGCCGGTGGTACCCGAGGTATAAAGAATGTAGAGCAGGTCGGTTCCCTTCACCGGCACGCAATCGGCGGGTTCGGCTGCCGCCAGTGCTTCATGCCAGTCGATATCACGGCCCGCCAGCATGGCCGCGGAGGCCTGCGGACGTTGCAGGACGATGCAAACCTCGGGTTTGTGTTTAGCGATGCGGATTGCTTCGTCGACCATCGGCTTGTATTCGATTACGCGATTGACTTCGATGCCGCAGGAAGCGGTTAACACCGCTTTCGGTTCGGCGTCGTCCAGTCGCACCGCCAGTTCGGGGGGCGCAAATCCGCCGAAAACCACCGAGTGAATGGCGCCGAGCCTGGCGCAGGCGAGCATCGAAATCAGCGCTTCCGGCACCATCGGCAGGTAAATTATGACGCGATCGCCCTTACCGACACCATGCTGTTTAAGCATGCCTGCGCACAGCGCCACCTCGTCACGCAGTTCGACGTAGGTGAAAGTCTTCTTTTGATCGGTAACCGGCGAATCGTATATCAGGGCGAGCTGGTCGGCGCGGCCATTTTCGACATGGTAATCGAGTGCCATGTAACAGGTATTCATTTCGCCATCGGCAAACCAGCGATGAATACCGTTTTCGTCGACACTGAGGACTTTTTCGGGTTGCTTGTACCAGCTCAGCAGTTTGGCTTTTTCTGCCCAGAATGACTCGGGATCATTTATCGACGCCTGGTATTCCTGTTGATATGACATTCTCGAGCTCCTCGCTTATTATCTAGCTGCCGTTTTGTGCATGATGAAGAATCAAATCATAATACATCCAAATTTTCGTTAAAACACGCATTCATGATATCAATGAAACGCTGCGACGGTGCGGAGAGAAATTTCCCATTGCGCGTGACAATGCCATAACTTCTTTTCGGAAAATACTGGCCTACCGGTATGATATTCATTTTTGCACGGTCTTCGTCGGTAATACAGACATCGGTGACAATCGAAATCCCCTGTCCGAGGCTAACGTAACGTTTAATCACTTCCCAGCCGCCGGCCTCGAGCGTGACCTCGAAATTGACATTGTGCTGGGCAAAAACCATCTTCACGATATGCCAGGTGCTCAGGTGCCTGGGCGGCAGAATCAGTCCGTACTTGCCGATATCCTTTATCGTTACTTTTTCCATTTTCGACAGCGGATGGTTTAACGGTGTTATCACCACGGGGTTGTAAGTAACAATCGGGTCATAAATCAGGTCGTCGGGGACTTCCAGCATCGACCCCACCGCAAAATCGACCTTATCGTTTCGCAGCAACTCCATACCATCGCGGCCTGTTTCATTGGAAAGGCGTAATTTAATTGCCGGGTACTGTTCGCAAAACAGGCGCACGGGCTTGGGTAAAATGTAGAGAATAGTCGATTCGCCGGCGGCAATATTCAGTTCACCCGAAGTCAGGTTGCCGCAATGTGCGTCAAAGGTTTCTTTGAGTCGCTCGATGCCCTGTACATGGGGCAGGCATAAATCATAGAGAATGCTGCCCTCGGTGGTCAGCGTCAGCTTGGGTCCGCAGCGATCGAACAGAAGCGTATCCATTTCTTCTTCAAGCGCACTTATTTGCAGAGAAATGGTTGGTTGGCTGGCAAATAGTGACTCGGCGGCTTTGGTCATGCTACCCAGCTTGGCGGTCTGGCAAAACGCGCGCAATTTTTTCAGATGATTTTGTTTGTAATAGGTGTTCGACATATCAGTGCCCCCGCTACCGATCTTGTATTGGTTTATCCAATCTTCGATACAGCAATAATCCAATAATTTAATTATCGAATGTCTGAATCCACTCTGTCAATAGGGGAGGGTTTATTGCTTTCCTAATTACAGGTAAATTCATCTCTAATCTTTAGCAAAAAGCTAGATCTGAACCCAATGGCGCTTACTTAAGGCCTAAATCGTCGTCAAGCTTCCGCTCCTGCTCACGCCCCTTACCTACATCCATGTAGGCAATCCCGGGCTTGACCGAAGCGTCGGACCGCCGGCATCCATAGGGCGCTGGATTGCGGCTCGGAGGCCGCAA
>QNFD01000029.1 GCA_003645435.1 Gammaproteobacteria bacterium
CTATAGCCGACCGCACTCGAGATAGCCGCTATCGGCAGATGGGAATGCAATACCAGGGACTGTGCACGCTCGAGACGGCGCTGGCTGAGCACTTCCTGCGGCGTCTTGCCGGTCTCTCGCCGAAACACGCGCAGTAGCTCACGCCGGCTGAGACCTACCCGGGCGGCGAGACCGGTTACCGTCATGCGCTGCTCAACACCCGCTTCAAGCAGGCTCAGCGCTCGTTGTACCCGAGGTGAAAAATGATGGCTACCATCAAATGCCATCGGTGATTCGAGTTCACCTGGCATGGAATAGTCCTGCAGCAGCATTTGTCGCGAAACCCGCAAGGCTAGTTCATTACCCCTGTCCTTGCGTACAATCTCGATAAACATATCCAGTGTCGCGGTGCCACCGGAACAGGTCATACGATTTCGATCGATCACAAAGCGTTGATAGCGTGCATGCACCCGTGGATTCATACTACAGAAGCTACTGAAATCTTCCCAGTGCACGGTAGCCGCGTAACCGTCGAGCAGATCCGACTGCGCGAGCAAAAAGGCGCCGTTGGTGATGCCGCCGATAATTCGTTCAGCCTTAGCCTGCCGATACAGCCATTTCAACAGTTTGGGAGCATGGATATTGGATGGCTTGAATCCGGCCACGACGAGTGAAACATCCGAAGCCGCCGCCGCATTGATGCTGCTGTTGGGGTGTAACCAGAGACCGTTGCTATCCTGGATCGGCGCATCCTGTTCGCATAGAAACGACCAGCTATAAATGGGTGTCTTGCTGAAGCGGTTTGCGTGGCGTAATACCTCCAGTCCGGCGGCTATGCCGAAAATCGGAAACCCCGGGCACAGGCAAAAAGTAAAGTGCCGAAGCTGTGAACTGGTAGCTGTAATAACTGTGCCCAATTATGATAAATAATGTCTCAATAGTAAAAGATATACGATTAACTTTCACCAATAATTAGCGGTTGTATTCGTTACAATTTCCATCTCGTCAATTCAGGAGTTTTCCATGGCACGTACCAACCGCAGGCGTGGTCGCAAAACAGTCCCCGAGAAAGTAGTCGCAATACGTCAGCTCGAGCGAAAACAGTTGCGCAATCGATTTGCCCCGATCGAAGCGCTTGACGAGGAGCAGCTCGAGTTCATCCACAATATTTCTTTACGCATCGTCGAAGAAGAGGGTATCGAGGTGATGGGCGACCAGGCCCTGGCATTATTCAGGAAAGCGGGTGCATCGGTCGATGATAATGGCGTGGTGCGCATAGACCGGGACCAGCTACTCGAAATCGTCGCACAGGCGCCGGAAACCTTTACCCTGACCCCGCGTAACTCGGAACAGGCGATCGAGGTTGGCGGCAATGTGATCAATTTCGGGATGGTATCGGGCACGCCTAATGTACACGACAATATCAATGGGCGCCGGGCGGGTAATCTCGAAGACTACAAGAAGCTGATTAGCTTTGGACAGTATTTTAACGTGCTGACTTTCTTTGGTAATCAGGCTACCGCGCCTACCGATATGCCTGCCAATTCACGCCACCTGGATACGACTTTCATCAGTTTAACCTTGTCCGACAAGGTATTTATGGCGACGGCCATTGGTGCCGGGCGGGCACGCGACGCGATAGAAATGTCAGCCATAGCACGCGGGTTGAGTATGCAAGAAATGAAATCTAACCCCAGCGTGATGACCAATATAAATGTTAATTCGCCACGCAAACTGGACGATGCGATGGCTTACGGCGCCATGCAAATGGCCATGTTTGGACAGCCGGTAACGGTGACGCCTTTTACCCTGATGGGTGCGATGACGCCATCAACCATGGCGGGTGCCCTGGCGCAACAAAATGCCGAGGCCTTGCTTGGTATCGCGCTATTGCAGCTCACTCGCCCCGGTACCCCGGTGGTCTACGGTGGTTTCACTTCCAACGTCGATATGCGCTCCGGCTCGCCGGCATTTGGTACGCCGGAGAATAGCCTGGCCAATATCGCCGGCGGCCAGTTAGCCAGGCGCTACAAATTACCCTATCGATCGAGTGCCTGTAATGCGTCAAACGCGGTCGATGCGCAGGCGACCTACGAAACCCAGATGGCGCTATGGGGCGCAGTCATGGGTCACGCCAATTTAATCTATCACTCTGCCGGCTGGTTAGAAGGCGGACTGGTAGCGTCCTTCGAAAAACTCATCATCGATTGTGAAATGCTGCAACACATGAGCGCAATGCTGCAGCCGCTTAAGATCGATCTCGTCGAAACGGGTTTCGAGGCAATGCAGGAAGTCGGACCCGGCGGGCACTTTTTTGGATGTGCGCATACCATGGAGCGTTATAAGGATGCGTTCTACGCACCCTTCCTGAGTGACTGGCAAAATAGTGAAAGCTGGGTGCTCGCAGGTGCGAAGGACGCAACGACAAGAGCGACTGAAATCTGGCCGAAGATACTGGCCGAGTTCGAACCGCCGCCAACAGATCCAGCTATAGAGGAGGAACTGCAGGCCTATATGGCCAAGCGCAAAGAGGAACTCGGTGGCGAGGAGCCAATGCTAGAGCCAACCGAGTAAGTCATTAACCCCCTCTCCCCTTCGGGGAGAGGGCAGGGGTGAGGGGAAATATCTAAACTAACCCCCTCATCCCAACCTTCTCCCCCAAGGGGAGAAGGGGTAAAAACCAAACCTAGCCCAGCAACTTCTCCTCAAATGGATACTGCGACATTACCTCATATCCATCCTCGGTAATAACCACCTGGTCCTCTAGCTTTACCCCGTTTTTACCGCCAACAGCGCCAATATACGCTTCGACACAAAACACCATGCCGGCTTCTACAATACCATCGTAGCCGTAAGCTTTAAGGTCCTCGGGATAGTAAATCGCTGGATACTCATCACACAAGCCGACTCCGTGCATCATCACCCCGTAGCGTTGCTCGCGGTATTCTTCCGGCAGGCGGAGGCCCTTCTCGGTAAGTTCGCGGAAGCTAACGCCGGGCTTGAGCAATTCCCGGTTGGTCATGATGTGCTCATAGGCGACCTGGTAAAGCTTCTTCTGATCGGCACTCGGTTCGCCATCGCCACAGAGCCAGGTGCGGGAGATATCGCAGCACATGCCGTAGGGGCCGATTAAATCGGTATCCAGTGCCAGCAATTCACCATCACTAATTACGCGGGGACCGGCTTCCTGAAACCAGGGGTTGGTTCGTGGGCCTGAAGAACAGATTCGGGTTTCGATCCATTCACCGCCCCTGCGAATATTTTCGGCGTGTAACACTGCCCAGACATCGGCTTCACTCTGCCCGGCATAAAGTGAATTTTGCATAATCTGCATCGAGGCTTCGCAGGATGCAGTCGCACAATACAGCGCCTTGATTTCGTCGGGTCCTTTAACAACGCGGGCGATTTCGGTCACTTCCTGTCCATCGAAAACTTCCACACCGAGTGTCTCGAGTGCGCGTAGCCCGGATATCTCGATTTTATCAATCGCAAGACGCCGGTTACTACCAGTGTGCTCACGCATTATCTGATCGACGGCCTTGGCAAAAAGTTTCGCGTGTTCATCACTGCGATCAGCCGTTAGAAAATAGAAAAAGCCAGCTCCGGTGCGCAGCTCTTTGACCAGTGGCAGATGTGCCGACAGGTGGTCACAACTGTGAAACTCCCACAACACGATGTAGCCATCGGCAGAAACAAAGCAGGCTCGCGCCGGGTTATGCGCGGTCCAGAGCTGCATGTTGCACGAGTCGGTTGCATAACGGATGTTGAGCGGATCGAACAACAGGATTCCGCCGTAATCACGCTTGCGCAGTTCTGCACAGAGTCGTTCGAGTCGAAATTCTCGCATGCTGTCGAGCTGTGGTATGTCGAGCCCGAGTGCCTGCCATTCGCTAAAAGCCAGCGCCGTGGGGCCGATTTCAACGCGGTCATTGTCATTCGGTGAGCCGTCTGGTTTTAAACCAGTAGCGCGCCTGCGCGAAGGGTCGATTTTGCGGTTTGAAGGAGTGATGGAAAAAGGTGAAGCTGACACTGACTAACCCCTTACTATCTATTAAAATTATCGCTGCAGCATACGACATTAAAGTCTAAAAGATAAGCACCAAATTGATGATTTTTGTAAACAGGAAAAAATGAATTTCTGGCGTATTCGATGCGCTGGTGAATCTAGTCTAGTATCATGGCCTGGGTTCGATAAATTTATTGTTATGGGTAACAGGAAGAGGCAATAATCGATGAAAAAAGAAAACTCTTTATCTATGGAATCAATAGTCGCACAGGCCTGCCATTATATTGATGCGGCAACGGGTGGTCTTTCGGTTCCAATCCAGACCTCAACCACCTACGCCCGTGATGAAAATTATGAGTTGATGGGCGACTATAGCTATAGCCGGCATCATAATCCTACCTACGATATAGTAGAGCAGGTCGCAGCCACCCTCGACGGCGGCGCCGAGGCAAAAGTTTTCGCCTCGGGCATGGCGGCAGTGGCCGCGGTTTTCGAAACCGTGAATACAGGCGAACATATTGTCGCACCCAACATTATGTACCACGGTGCGCAGGACTGGTTACGCCGGATTTCGGCGCGCCGAGGAATTGGCCTGACCCTGTTTGATGCGCATGATATCGATGATCTGAAGCACGCAATTAAACCCGGCATTACCTCGCTAGTCTGGATCGAATC
Organism: Gammaproteobacteria bacterium; assembly: GCA_003645435.1. Next base: position 4,661 of record QNFD01000029.1, read on the forward strand.
ACCGGTTAATCCCACCTGGGATGTGATCGACATAGGCGTAGTCGCCGAGATTACGCATTATCATGAAGCCACGCTAGTGGTCGATTCCACGGTGGCGCCACCGGTTACCACGCGCGCCCTGGATCACGGCGCAGATATTGTTTTCCACTCGGCCACCAAATACCTCAACGGTCATAGTGATGTAATCGCAGGCCTGCTTGTGACACGGGAATGCAATGAACGCTGGGAAGATATTAAACTTGTACGCAATTTGATGGGCGGTGTGCTCGGCCCATTTGAAGCCTGGTTATTGTTACGCGGCATGCGTACGCTGTTTCTGCGTTTCGAGAGAGCGTCGCAGAATGCACTTAAAATTGCGCTTCAACTTGAGAACCACCCGGCGCTCGAGAAGGTCCTCTATCCCGGGCTCGAAAGTCATCCCGGTCACGAAGTGGCCAAACGCCAGATGGTCAACGGTTTCGGTGGCATGATGTCACTACTGGTGAAGGGTGATGCCGAGCAGGCGAAGAAAGTCGCGACTGGTACAAAGCTTTTCGTACCGGCTACCTCATTGGGCGGTGTAGAAAGTTTAATTGAACATCGAGCTTCAGTCGAAGGCCCGCATAGCGTAGTGCCTAAAAACCTGTTGCGGCTATCGGTTGGAATCGAAAATGTTGACGATTTAATTGCCGATATCGAGCAGAGTCTTGATAAAATTTAACTGCTGGATTGCAATTCGTTTTAGCTTCACCGCGTAACAGTGGCTGCCCGCATCAGCGGATCACGGGAGTTTGGCAGAAACAGAACCGCAGTGAAGATAAGAAGCGCGGCGCCTGACAAAATCGCAAATAGCGTATCAAACCCCCACTTTCCATGGACCCAGGCGATGAATGGCACTGCCGACGCCATCACCGAGAATGTGACGATGTACCTCAACGAGTAGGCACGGCTGCGCCATTCACTTTTGGCAATGCGCCCCACGAGGACATCGTTGATAGGAATTTGACCAAATACCACCAGCATGAATGCTATCGCCGCATATAACGCGAACACGCCGGTTAGCTGGGTCATTATCGCAAAAAATAGTGCCTGAAGCATGGCAACGCCGAGGAACACCGAGCGAATCGAGTGATTATCAACCAGGTATCCGACCACGAGCTGGGCGAATGCGGCTAACGAGAAAACCAGGAACGAGTACCAGCCGATCAGCGTCGCCGAGTCTGCGAGGTTGACTAACCTCTCCTCGAACACTTTAGGCAAGGCAAATGTGGTGCTCTGGAAAATCAAACCACCGATCGCCGTGGTGAAAAAAATGATGGCGAATACCTGTAGCAGCTTTCTCCTTGATATTGCATCAGAGCCGGTGCCGGCAGAACTATGAGTGACAGTTGCATCGACGGGTTTTGCGGTTCGCAAAAACACCAGGTAGCCAACGCCGATCAATATCGACACCACGCCAGGTACCGCAAAAGCGGCTCGCCAGCTAGTCGAGTCAATCAGGAATCCGGTCAACAGAGCGGCGCTGGCAACGCCCATGTTTCCGAAGACACCGTTGATGGCCAGGGGCATACCGGTCTTTTCGAGTCCCTCGACGACCATCGCCAGCCCAACCGGGTGATAGATTGCAGCGAACATTCCGATAATCATCAGGCATATCGCCATTTGACCCGGTGTGTTCGCAAACGATGAGAGCAGGGCCGCGATGCCGATGCCGAAGAAGAACACCGCCATCATACCTTCACGGCTCCAGCGGTCGGCCAGCCATCCGGCAGGGATGGCACAGACACCAAAAGCGATAAAGCTCGGCGTTGCATAGGGAATCAGCTCCGAGTAGCTGAGCCCCCATTCCCGTGTCAATCGCAGGGCCGCCGCAGTGGCAAATATCAGCAGAAAAAGGTGATCGAGAAAATGCCCGGCATTGAGAAACAGAAACCTGGTCTGACTATATTTCACCGCATGCCCCTGTTTTACAGATTAGCCAGTATATTGCCTCCGCGTTCTATTACCCAGTACAAAGCGATAAGAGCGCAAACACTCGCAACAAGGTATCGGTTTATCTTTGCTGCTCTCTCACCCAGCAGTCCGACTAAATAAAACGCAAATCCTGCGAGCACTACGATCATTAGCTGGCCTAGCTCTACGCCGATATTAAATGCCACAAGGCTTTGCCAGATATTTGGTGAAGTCACCTGGAGAATATTTTGTAGCACAAACGAAAATCCGAGACCATGCAGTAAGCCAATTAATCCTGTAACGCCCACCACCGCCCATTCGCCTTTTTTCTGTTGCAAACCCGGTACCACCGCCACTACCGCAACATAGATTATCGACAGTGCGATGCCGGTCTCAACGGCCGGCACAAACCAGGCGCCACCAGGTACAAAGCCAAAGAAGCCGAGAGACAGGGTAATGCTATGGCCGATGGTAAACCCGGTCACGCGCCAGAGTAATGGTTTGAGGTGCATGGCGCCAAGTACCAGGCAGATTACAAACAGAACGTGATCAAGGCCTTCGAGGATATGGATCACCCCTTCCTTGATGAACGTCACTACCGCATCTAAAACTGAACGGGTAACCACGACAGGCTCGTGTAATAAACCGCGAGCACGAAAAACCTGTACCCCGCTGGGGCTGTAATCCAGTACCAGGTTAGCGGTCTCATCCTGATCCGGCAGGCCGGGATTTAAATTGCTTGAGAGTGCATATTGATACACTGCACCATCGGTGGTGTATCGCAACAACACATCGACCGTGGTGTCACCCACGTAGATACCTTGCTCGAACTCATCGAATGATTGTATTCCCTGGAAGGCCTGCCTGGCGTCATCTAGCGTGGCAAAATCCGGTTGGGTGCCATTCCGGTAAATATTGATGCGCTCAACCGTTGCTTTAACGATTTTTCCATCAATAGAGAGATCAATACCCTGCCTGGCAAGCAAAGCCAGGCCATCGGTAGATTGTCTTAGCTGAGCTACATCGACAGTGTGAACCAGCTTACCTTGCTCGAGCCGATTGCCGGTATAGGGAGCGGGTGCCGGCAACCCATCTTCATTAATCTTACCGAGTAGATGCGCCACCAGGTAGGGCATCGGCAAACGCATGTAAACATTCAGGCCATCTGCCAAATGCTCGACATGTAAAATCCGCACGTTTAAATTCAGCTTGAAGTGTGCCGATGCGGTTGTTACGCAAAGCAGAGACAGGACAACAATTAAAAATGGCCGAACGATGTTGCGAGACAGTGGAAACACTATTTGGCTTGTTTAATATCAATCACGGTTAAATCAGCCAGGCGCCACTGCTGGTCGACTTCGATCAAATCAAGCAACAGCTGAAATTGAAACTGGCGTTGATCGATATGCCCCCAGTGCCTGGCGCTAATGTTGGCCGAGCCACTGATGGTTGCGCTAAAGCCATCCGGGTCATCTAACTCGCGCATACCATTGATTTTCATATCAGAAAACGCCTGCACCGAACTGGCGCCCCCACCGGTAACATTGGGTGAAAATAGTTTTGCTAATTCTTTTTGTAATGCCCCGGCCTGTTCCGAACTAATCACCCGGCCAAGTACCTGAGAAAACCTGGCCGGGTCTTTCTCGATAAACGCGACACGCACATTCTCTAACACGGCGTCAACAATATCTAATGCCTCCTGCTCGTCAGGCATCCAGTTAACTATTTTCGTTTCACCCAGGTAAGGTATCGTAATACTCCAGCCAGTATCGACATCGACTGCATGGAGCACCGGATCACTGTATTGTTTAAGAAAATTCTGCCAGCCAAATTCCGGGTCATCTTTATCAATCAGGTTCATCAAAGGACCGACAGGGTCAGTCACAACAACAGGAATGCGATTGATTCGTTGATTAAAATAGGTCCAGAGTGAATCGATCTGCTGTGGCAACGCCGATATCAGATATTGCTGGCTGACACCGACAAGCAATGAGGGCTCATCCATCGCAGTCTCGATATCGATCACTTTTAAGCCAGTTAAGGTGGCATGCAAGAACTCGACTCGAATCGAATCGGGTTTGAAAAAGACACCATCTATCTCTAGCGTGTCTTTATCGGCATAGTAATTTTTAACATGTTGCTGTAACAACTGGCGCTTGTCCTTAAAGTTCAGTTGAGAATCATCGACACTAAATTCGGTCAGCTCGGCAATATCGGTAAAACGCAAAAGTGATTCCAGCCTCACCTGGCGCGGTTCAACATAAAGGTAAAGCATTAACGGATACTTATGGTGTCGGCTCAGGTTCTTGTTATCGAATTTTGTATACCAGGGATCCTGCCAGTCGAGATTCAGGGTTGCAGTTTGCCCGAGAAAGCGGAAGTCGATAATTGGTACGGCCTGGTGGTAAGCGACAAAACCGATGTTGGCAGTGACAAAACCCTGATCGTCCAATGGTGGAATAATTTTTAGTAAATCGGGTTTTCCACCGAAAGGATAAATGATTTCCGCATACAGCACCCGTTTGTCCGCCGGTGCATCCTGGACGCGCTGGCGAGTCAACGGATTGATCATACCGGCATAAGCTGACTGGCGGTCCACTCGCTGACGCGGCTCAGCCAACACGAGCTTGGCCGGCAAGGTCACTCCCTCGCCTGTTATAAATTGCAAACGCTGGCTAGCGAATGTTTGCATTCGCTGTTCCAGGGACGGACGTTCGCCTGCCGAATCCTTGAACCATTCATCGGGTATGAGTTCTTCAAACTTGTCCAGATCACCGATATAGACTTCCAGCTTTACCTTGACATGATCATCGAGCACGTAAATTTCGACGATGTTTTGTGCGGTCTCGGCACCGGTGAGATTCATCCAGTCGGCTTTGGTAAAAGGCGCCCACAGAATGAGTAAACCGACTGAAAATAAACGAACGTAAAACGACATATTGTTATGATTGCCAGGAATTTAGTGTCAGGAAACAGTATGCCTAAATGAGGGATGTTATGCTCAACAAAAAGCCGGGGCAGGCCCGGCTTCTTATTTCAATTGTCGATTTAATCAGTCCTGCTTTTCATCGAGCCCATACTGCTCGTTGATCTCATCATAAATGGGCTGAATCACATCTTTTACATCTAGTTTGCCACCCAAAATCATGTCTGAATATGGAATCCTGGTACTTGCATCGGGTATCTGCGGTTTCTCGGTGGCAGGAGGCGGCCAGACGTCTTCATCAACAACTGCGAGCCGCACTCGAATTTCATCTTTAGTGATGTTCCATACCATGTAATCCTCCGCAAGACTCAGCGGCCCGTCGTAGGTTGTCCGGATACCATCATAGATCCCCGCAGTGGTGTCAAAGTCCTTAAAGAAATGGTAGGCAACAGCCATGCGCGGTTTTATGCGCGACATCACTTTGCCAAACGCTTCAGGTGCAGTATGGATTTGGGTGCCCACCGCTAGCGCGCCTTGAGGTGTGAACCCGAACTTGGTAATCATGTCTGGCACGGTGACGAAACACTCATGAATTGCCAGGTCGGCATCCTTCGCATACTCGTCATACCACCTGTTCGGATAGGTATCACCTCCAAACACGAATTTAAGTCCGTTCCACTCGAGCGTGAAACTCACCGGACCGTCGAGGGAATGGATGGCCGGATAGGATCGAATCGTCACGTCATTTTCCTGGAATATGATTTGATTCATGCCCATGTAGTCAAACTCGTTTGCCTCGATATGGTATCCGCGTGGATCGGTAATTCCCTTGCGGCCATCGAGGTCCCAGGTCAGTGCTTTCAGTAAGTGATCTAGCGCATACTTCGTACCTCGCTCCGGTGTATCGCCACTGGGACCCCAGACGCGTAACGGCTTTTGACGACCGGCCAGTGCACCACCGACAAACAACGCATCCAGATCACCGAAGTGGTCTGTATGAAGGTGGCTAAGGAAAACCTTATCGAGGTAATTGTAGGGTATCTGCATGGCTGCGATACGCTCTGCCGAACCTGTGCCGACGTCGAAGATAAATTTGTCACCGTTGCCCAGCTCGAGCAGCCAGCACGACGCCGCCTGTTTCGGACGCGCCGTCGGCATGCCGGTGCCGCAGGCAATCAAGCGCATTTCATCTGGTCCCAAATCCTCGCTGTTGGGCGCATAGAAATCACGGTCGCGCGCCTTCACCGGGGATATTGTCGACGGACTCTCGGCAGCATTTGACTCACCTATAAACCCGGACACTATTCCTTCGCGTCCGTCCTGGTGGCCCCATTGATAGAGCATTACTGCCACTAAGGTTAAAGATATTACGATAAACACTCTTTTTGTCGCGGACATAATTCTACTCTCCTGGTAATTTTTCTTTTCATCATTCATATCGATGGAGTCGGGGTCTTGACCGATCTAATCGATTTTAACTCTAATTGCCTCATTAGTAACAGGGTTTCGTTTTACGCCAGTCCTGATCCGGAAGATTGTATTTCATGGCTTGCTCGTCGAGCATCTTGTTCTGCGCATTGAAGCCGGGGCCGAAGGCGGGTGTTGGAAACTAGCCCGGATCAGTGAGCACCTCCAGGAACTGTGCCAGGGAAATCACGGTCACTCCGTCCCTGGTTTGATATTTTTCTGTCCCGCTATAAACAACCCATTTCTTAGCAGGATTAATATCCCGGCAGGCCAGATGGAAGCCTTTAGTTAATTTTGGGGCGGTAGAATGTTTTACCTCGATGGCCCAGAGCTGACCCTCGATGGACAACACGAGATCGATTTCGGCACCCGCGGCAGTTCTATAGAAATAGACCCCGGTATGCGGTGGTACGGCAGATAGAATATTTTCGATTACAAATCCTTCCCAGCTTCTTCCGATGACAGGGTGTCCGAGCAGGTCGTCGATAGTTTGAATGTTTAACAGAGCATGCAGGATGCCCGAATCCCTGATATACGTTTTGGGACTTTTAACTAGTCGCTTTCCAATATTGCCGTACCAGGGTTGAAGGCGCCGAACCAGCATCAGGTCAACCATCAAATCAAGATAACGTGAAACGGTTTGGCCAGACGCGCTGAGTCCACCACCAATTTGTGACGCGTTAAAGAGCAGGCCCTGGTTATGTGCTAGCATGGTCCAGAATCGACGCAGGGTTTCGGCCGGAATACGAGAACCGAGCATTGGGATATCTCTTTCCAGATAAGTGCGGATAAAATCCTGTCGCCATTCAAGGCTATTCGTGGTATCCAGGAATGAATCTGGAAAACCTCCTTTCAGCCACAGTTCGGTAATATTTTCGGACCCGATTTCGAGAACATTGAATGGATATAGTTCCTGGTATGAAATCCGGCCAGCCAGTGATTCGGAAGACTGATTCAATAGCTCGTTTGATGCTGAACCGAGGAGTAAAAACTGGGCATTTCGATGTCCCGTCCGTCGATTTTTATCGATTTGGCTCCGTAATACCTGGAATAGCGCTGGCTTACGCTGCACTTCATCGATAACAATGAGTTTGTTATGGTGTTGGTCGAGATAATATCCAGGATCGTCCAGTTTCTGTAAATCACGGGGTAGTTCCAGGTCGATATAAATGGATTCGAAGCTTTTAGCAATAGTTAATGCGAGTGTGGTTTTGCCGACCTGGCGTGGACCAAGCATGACAACAGCTGATGTTCTGTTCAGCGCCTCTTCTATCTTCGTTTGATAAATTCTCTTAATCATCCTTGCAATATTACTATTAGATGGAAGATATACAAGGTTATAATTTAATTAGTACGTGAATTCTCCTGGTAATCTTTCTTATCATCATTCGCATCGACAGGGCCGGGATCTTGACCGGTATTATCGATTCTAGTCTTATTCGTCAGGTTTATACCAGGGTCTCGTTTTGCGCCAGTCCTGCTCCTGAAGATTGTATTCCTCGGAAAAATCGTCGAGCATCTTGTTCTGCGCATTGAAGCCGGGGCCCCATTCACCTTGCTTGATGAAGTCACTCATCGGATCAGGCAAACCTGGTTGCGGCGGCGGTTGCCTGGTGGTGCCTTCCACGGCCCATGCATTTCTAGTGATTGCCGCCATACGTTCCGTGATCTTGTCTTTTGTAATGTTCCACATCATCAGGTCGCTCGCAATCGACAAGGGTCCATCATAAGTTTGCCGGATACTATCGTAATAAGTGTTGTATTGCTGTGTGCCCTGGTCGAGCAAAGCGTGATAAGCGACGGCATGCCGGGGCTCGATGGTACTCATAATTTTACCGAAAGACGGACCCGAGGTATGGAACTCACAACAGGCCCGCCAGGCGAGCTGCGCTGGCTGGTTGCCTAATGTGGCAAATATGCCAGGCGGATTAAAGGCCTCGTGGATGACCAGGTCCGCATCTTTGCCATATTTGACGAACCATTTGTTCGGTGAGGTGTCACCACCGAATATGACCTTGAGTCCCGCATACTCGAGAATAAAACTGACGGGTCCATCGCCGGCGTGAATGGCGGGGATGGATCGGATGGTCACGCCGTTCTCCTCATAAAGAACTTTATTAACCGCTTTGTAATCAAATTCGTGAACGGTAATCTGGCCCGGGACCGCCGTGATTTTAAATTCACGTGTGGTCTTGTCCCAATTGTTAGCCTTGAGGAAGTGGTCTATGGCATAAGCCGTGCCCATCTCCGGCGTTAAGCCAGCCGGTCCCCAGATCTCGAGCGGAACCGGACGCCCTGCGGTCCAGCCGCCAGCCCAGAGTGAGGCGAGGTCGCCCCAGTGGTCGGTGTGCAGATGGCTGAGGAAGATCTTCGTCAGATACTCGTAGGGGATCATCAGAGAAGCGATGTTACGCATTGAACCCGAGCCGATGTCGAAGATAAACTTGTCACCGTTACCTAGTTCGAACAGGAAGCACGCTGATGCCTGTGCCATGCGTTGATCCGGCATGCCAGTGCCGCAGGCGATGACCCTGATCTCGTCTTTCGCCAATACCTCGGTGCCCGGGTAATAAACGTAGCGATTCGGTGCAATCACATTGGGGCCTTCAACCGTGCCACCGGCAGCGTTGGCTGAGGGTATTAATATGTCTGCAACACGATCACCAGCAAGATAACCTGAGCCCACTATCACCGTGATGACCGCGATAGCACCTAAAAATTTGCCAAATGATTTCATC
>QNFD01000030.1 GCA_003645435.1 Gammaproteobacteria bacterium
AAAGGCGCTGGCGACTGCAAGGGCAAGTCGAACTTGCTGATTGTGTTACTCAACTCGATCGGTGTCACTGCCAACCCTGTACTGGTTAATACTCGTATCGGCAATGCACTCAGTCATTACAAGCCGTCTGCGTGTCATTTTAACCATGTCATTATTCGTGTCGAGATGGCTGGAAAAACTTATTACTTCGATCCTACTATGCAGCATCAGGCGGGCGATTTTGAACACGCCGCGCATCTCGATCTTGGTTACGGCCTCAACCTGACCGCTGCGGGCGAAGACCTGGTCAAATTGCCGCGGGATATTTCGCGCAAGTTGTTCGAGATCAGGCATCGCTTTGATTTTCGCGAAGCCGGGAAGGGTAACGGCAGTGTTACTATTACTCGGAAATTCCTTGCACAACACGCTGATCGCACCCGATCTTACATTGCCTCATCTGAAATCACTGACGTACAAAAGGATTACTTCGAGCGGGCGGAAGAAGATTGCGGGCTGGAACTTCTCACCGTCAAACCATTCACGGTGGTTAAGGACGATGCAAACACAAATCTGCTGGTTACCGAGGAACAATACGAAATCACTAATATGGACTCTGACGATGAAGACGATGAAGACGATGAAGTTTTTGTAACGACTACCTTTCACCGGGGTTTTCCCTATCCGGACGACAAAAAATTTCAGTTGCAGATAAGCGCCGATGGTGAGCTGGAACACTACATCGATGTTCTGTATCCATCTGAAATCCCTGAGGAACAGTGTTCCAGCAAAGCTTCGAACCCTTACTTCAAGTACCATAAAGAGGTCTGGTCGGAGGGTAAAGCATTGCATTTCTATACGCGGGTTACCCCGCTACGAGAAGTGGTCGATCATGCGGACATCGGAGAATATGAAAGTGCCGCCAGGCAATTGTATCGTCGCCGTTACAGCAAGTTTCCTTACCAGTCTATCGCCGCGGGTTCCACAATCTGTGTAGCAATGGCGGCCCTGTTGCTGCTGGCCTCACTGATCGCGGCAATTATCGCTGTGCTGTAATTCCAGCTGAATTTTCCACGCCAGGGCAATCCGCAATCGCTATACGTTTCTTGATCTAGCCGCCGACACTGGTATGATGAATCCGGAAGAATTTGTTTAACGACCCCATGTTTTGATTCAGCATCGACAGGATAGACCGTGAACTACTTGCTTGATTTAACCCGGTTATCCAACCACTACTTCGTGATGCGGCACGGGCATAGCCTTGCCAATCAGCAGGGAATCATTGTCAGCCATCCCGAAAACGGAGTGTCCGGTTTCGGCTTGAGTAAACGCGGTGAATCACAGGTATCGACCGCTATATCCCCGGACAGCCTGCTGAATACGAACACCATGATTATCAGTTCCGATTTCAAACGCGCCAGGGAATCGGCTGAAGTAATTTACAAAATACTGAATTGTGAAACCGCAATCCGTTCCGATGTGCGCTTGCGGGAGCGCAATTTTGGTAGCCTCGAACTGTCTGACGATGACAACTATGCGCGCGTATGGAACAAGGACGAGAGTAATCCCGACAACCAGCTACTGGGAGTGGAAAGCCCCAACCAGGTCATGCGGCGGGTCAGCGCTCTCATCGCCGAATATGAAACCGATTTCTCCGGCAAAACCCTGTTACTGGTCTCCCACGGCGACGCGCTGCAAATACTGCAAACCGCCTTCCAGAAACAAGATGCCTCACGGCACCGCTCGCAACAGCACCTCGAAACCGCGGAGATTCGACCGTTAAAGCTATCCAGTCAACACTAAGAAACCCCGCTATCAACCCTCTGCCGCTTATAAAGCCTCCATCCGGATGTGATCGAGGAATGTAAAATGATTTTATTCCACAAAACTTGCAAAATAGATGCTTCGCAACACCGGAATCAAACCTGTACTCCGTCAGGCTTTCCTCGCCGGACAGAAGGGTGAATCGATCTTGTGGAACTATCATTCCTATATAACCCGATTTCGAACAGATACTGCAATTGCATTGAGATACATTGATGACTGCCGGTGCTAGCACTTCGAACCGGACTCTTCCACAGTGACACCCGCCTTGATGCTGTATCATCGTTCCTCCTAATACCCAACAGCAGAATTATCAGGTTATTGAGCAGATAATAAAAAATAATCCCTCCGTCACCGTTCCCCTTTTCATATCAGATTCGGTCAGATTTTCACATCGTCTGCATTGCTCTCAAGATGTTCAACATCGCCTGATCCTTACTCCTGGCAGATTTTTCTTTCATATGAATCAGGGTCTCGAGGTCAAGTATTCTGATGATACGTTCCTGCCCAAGATTGATTATTTCGCAATGCGCAATCAACTGTTCGTAACCATCGTTGTCGCCGATTGCACCGAGGATATCGAGCGGCCCATACCGGGTTAACAACAGGTGATGCCCCGTGTTTTGCAATGCCTGCGCATCAGGCATCATTTTTCGTGGCAGGTGTTCGCGATAGCTGGCTTCGAGCTCTTCTAACGCCGCATTCAAATGCTCAATGTTTCTAGCACTACGCGAATGCACAATGTCAAGATCGAAAGTCGTTACTGGCGCCCCTAGCAGTACCGCGCATACCCCGCCGACGACAATATAATCGACCTCGTGTTTTGCGAGTACCTCCAGTATGACGCCGAAATCAGGCGCGTTTTCTTGCATCTCTGAGCCTGAGTATCGCTCGAATATTATTGGTCAGCGCTTCCAGTCTTTGCGCGGGCGTTAGCGAAATGTGCCACCGGATAAGCGTAAGGTCAACACCGGACTCCGTGTAATTAGGCCCGGCGGGTTGGACAGGTGTTTCGGGCGAGTGGCTGTTTGACATGAGAGTACCGTTGTTCGACACGGCTAATATGGATAATGCCTTATTTTAAGTAATTAACAGCGACACGCAATCAATCACTGGTAAAAACCAAAAAAAGTTTTGGTACTGGCGAGCGGCCTCCTTTCGAGAATCGAATGCCCAGGTCGAATCATAGCCATGTGACAACATCAAAGTTTATCATGGGCTGCTTTGGCGTGAGGGCGTTTATCGGCTTAAATACAAACAGCCTTACACCACGGACTGCCGATACACCTGGTTACATCAATGTAGCCACTGTGGGCAAGAACTCGAATTCACAGTGCCTTACCCCTTGCTAGAAGTTGGCAGTGTGAAACGCACATTCATGCTGGAGGATGCCAGGCCGGTTCCGGTAGTCGAAAAGGACAACCAATCCTTCAAGTGGTACTCCTCGCAAGGGCATAGCCAGGTTTGAATCTTTATAGAACATTCCGGATGCGGATTCTTACCTTTTCCCTATTCTTTGTTCCAGGTCTTTCAATATCCGATTACCTCAACTGCCCCTGTAAAGTCGTAAAGGTAACGGATGGTGATACCGTTCACGTACTGGACCAGTCCACCGTAAAGCATAAGATACGATTAGGCGGTATCGATGCCCCTGAAAAGAAACAGGCTTTTGGTAATAAATCGAAACAGAACCTGGCTAACCTCGTTGCCAGAAAACAAGTTGAAGTTGAATATAATAAGCTTGATCGATACGGGCGAATTATCGGCAAGCTGTTAAAGAACGGACAGGATATAAACCTGCTACAAATCAAACATGGTTACGCATGGCACTACAAGTACTACCAGAAGGATCAATCTAAACTTGGTAGAGATTTGTATCGCTCTGCTGAGATAGATGCAAGGGGAAAACGGCTGCGGAAAAAATATCTAGTCAGAGAAAAAAAAGAACATTGCGCTATGCTCTGTATAGTGTGTAAACGCTAAGATGGTATATGGAGATGTAGTTGTTAAGTAAATATTGATAATGGTCTCACTATAAGGAATAGAATTGATTGTTCGAATATTATTTGTAGTGGCATTATTCTCTAGCATTATTAGCTGCGTAAATAATGGTAGAGCTGATGAACATAACCCTGAAGAAAGTCCTAATATTTTGGGCACTTGGGTTAGTGAATTCCAGCGAAATGGTGAGAATGGTCAACTGTACCTTGAATTCACGGATGAGGTTATCGTATCGACCGGAGGCGGTAGATCGGGAGATGGGCGTGTACATTCCTTTGAAATTGGCAATGGGGTCGTCATGGATCAATGGTTTGCAGGATTGTCAGATACTGAGGTATACCGTTATAAAATCGACGAGTTCATCGGCTTTCTGGAGTACCCAAACGTAGATAATAGAATCTTGTTAGCCGTTCATCCCGCGTCAACCTGGGTGGCGACAATCCATCAACTCCCCGGAGAAGTTCTTGTGCAAACTTGGGAAAGCGATTTTGGCGGTACTAGCTGGCTTCAACACAAAACCCTTTTCGATTACAAATTTGTTAATGATGGCAATACGTTGGAATTGACTTCGATGCCTGCTGGAACGGTAACCAGCTTTAATAGGGTCATCAAGTCGACCGGCTCGAATGTCTTAGCCCAGAATCCATCGACAACACCTCCCTCGCCAAAACCATTTAGTACGGAAGACTATAAAATATATAGGGAGACGATACACCTGTTGAACAAGTTCGGAGGCAATCGCAGTAATCTCGAGGAAGTTTATGGGATGATCAAGGGCCTGGCGGAAAGGAATCCTGACAGTGGCTACCCGATCGTAGCCTTTGCAGAGCTTCGTTACACGCAGGCACTGGGGGGTGATTCGTCTTACTCGGAAGCCTTGAGTGTGGCGCAACAGGCACTGGAAATTGACCCAAAAATTGCAGACGCCTATGTCATCGTCGCAAAGGTATTGATAAACAACAATAACTACCATGGCGCCCTTGCCGCGGCCCGAAGGGCCATCGGGCTTGCTCCCGATTCACCGGAAGCGATGTTTGCTATGGCAAGAGCGGCGGAGGTTTTAAAGCGATATGACGAATCGGAACACTGGTACCGAAAGTGTATCTCGTCACACACCGACAATGTTCGTCAGTCGAATATTTACGGCTGGTTGGGAACAATGCTTGCGACAAAAATACCAGCAGATATTGAAGGGGCAACATTGGCAAAAATCAAGGCAGCCGACCTCGTATTTGATACCGGTGCCTGGAAGGTGAGAAACGCGGCCCATCATCTGTTAATGAATACCGACCAGTTCGACCTGGCTATTTACTACGCGGAGCAGGCTTTATCGCTGGCCAATTTTAGGGCAGCCCGTTGGGACCTCGGTCTGGCTGAATATTACAAATGGGGCGATGCATTACGATACCCGAAAAAGTACCGCAACAATCCGCGGAAACCGCTTAGCCCCGAGGAAATAACCGCAAAGACAGGCGTGAGCCCCGAGTATGTATTTACGCAAAATCCATTATCCCGGGCCGAGCCTTCGGCAAGTTTCGCACTCTGGGAGGGCGGTTATATTGAAAATATCGATGTAGTACCAAAGGGCACGGTGAACACTGCGCTCATTTCGGCGACCTATGGCAACCACATGGAACTGGTAAAGCTGCTGGTCAAAAATGGCGCTAACGTAAACGCAAGGGACTCTGACCATAATCAAACCCCCATATTCTATGCGGTTCAGCGTCAAAACCTGGAGATGGTCAAGTTTCTGGTTGATCACGGCGCGAGGATCAACCTGATCAACAATCAAGGCCTTCCCCTGGCTCAGTACGCGGTCAACCGGGAAACTGGCGACCGCATCAGCATCATACGCTATTTGCTAGAGCAAGGTATCGATCCAGAGATTCCCAACAAATGGGGTGAAACGCTGATTGTCTCGGCCCTGATCAGTAAAAACCTCGAAGCTTTCAGATTATTGATTACCGAGTACGATGCAGACGTAAATGCCCGTAGCACGGGTAATACCCCGATTCTTGCCCTGGCGGCCGTGTCGAGCGGTGCAATGGGGCAGAAGATGTTGAAAGTACTGCTCGACAACGGCGCAAATCCCTGGGTGAAATACAATCAGGACATCGTGACATACCTGCTTACCCCTGGTCATAATGAGCAAAAGTTCCCGGCATTCAAGGAAAACGCCGCACTCATCCAGGAAGCCAGAAAGTCGTTCCCGAAACCACCGGATTTTGATCAGGACTAGGTACACGGAAGAACTAGATGATACGCCTATACCTACTTCTGTTTCTGTCAATCTCGGTCCTGTCGACCTCTTATGCGTTTGAAGTCCCGGCCCAAGTTGCGAGTGATACCGAGCGTCCGTTTTGCAACGGCCGAAGGGTTTTCGGCGGGGCCGAAAAAATCGCCCAGATGAATCCGCGCTATGCAAGCATCTGTTACCCCTATGTCCGAGGAATAATCCGTAAAGCCACAAGGCATAACTACCACCTGAAAGATGCAGAAGGAGTTATTGAAACCCTGCTAATCCTCAGCCCGAGGAGCGCCTATCCACGGATTAGTTCGGCTGAACTCGAGATTAAAAAACGTCAGCTAAAGCTACCGGCAAAACCGCTGTATGAAATACTCCGTGAAGTGCAAGCGGCATCTAAGATCAAACCGCCAATTGCCGATGCCTTTATTGCTCTCGGCAAGGTTAATGTGCTGATGGGTTGCCTGGTCTGTGCCGATATGGCAGCCGAACGTGCCGTTGAGCTCGAGGCCGACAGCCCTACACTGGCATTGCTACTGGCTTCTATCGAAGAGGAACGGAACAACCTTGCCAATGCCAGGACGATTCTCACCAACGCCTTGGCATCCGATTCCGTGTTGACAACCCCGGAGATCAGTATGGAAATGCAGCTTAAGCTTTCCTTTCTGCACGCCATGGAAAAAGACTACACCGAAGCAGCCAGGGGTTACGACAAGGCCATTGAAATGGACCCTGGAAATCCAGCCCCCTACCTGGCCCATGCACAATTACTGCTGTTGATTGGCAACGCCGAAGCCGCCAGGAATGCGGCTAGAAAGTCCAATAGGGTGGCCGCGTCAGTGGCGGCAATACGCCTGCAATCGTTTGCAGAATATCTCTCCTGGGCAGAGGCTTATCTCCAAGGCGACGAATCAGCAGACTTAAAAAGGCTCTTGCGCACCGCTTTTGTATCGCCTGAAGAAGCATTTGTCGAAAGCGCCCGGTACGAGGCGACCTCCGGTATAACCGAAGCGTTGCTACAGGCGCAGGTTATTCGTGATATTGAAACTCGCGACGGCCAGGGGAACACGGCATTCATGATGGCATGTCTGGGCAACAACATTAAACTCGTGAACATCCTGATGGCGCAAAAATCAAACCTGAATGCACAGAACAGCAAAGGTGAAAGAGCCCTTGGTTATCTGGTTTCGAACGGGAATTACGATGCAACGTTGGCATTACTTCGTACCAATGTTGAAGTCAACTATATCGACGTCAATGGCATGTCGCCACTTGCTTTGGCCGTGTTCAGAAACGATAAATTATTAGTCAGAGAATTAATCGAACACGGCGCCTCCATTCAAACCGTAGTCAAGTATGCCGAAGGGTTAGGGATGACTGGGATCGAAGAAATTATTGAGAGCGTACTTCCCGTCGGCGCCTGAGTGTGTCCCGGACAAAACCAAAATAATTAAAAAGTAAGGGGGTACAATCAAGGGATCAATCAAGGGGTCAGACTCATTGATTTTATTGCCGTATCGCAGCTTTATAGAATCGCACGAAACCTCCCTAATATGGGTATATTATAAATTACTTATATTATGATTGGGGGGATGTTTAATACAAATTCGGGGACTAATGCTTTAGTCCACTCCCGGGTCCACTTCAAAATGGAAAAATGGTGCCGGCACGAGGAGTCGAACCCCGGACCTACTGATTACAAGTCAGTTGCTCTACCAACTGAGCTACGCCGGCATAATAGGTTTGCTGTTGGACCGCGTTTACGCGGTGCCAGGTTGGTGGGATCTAACGTCCCTTACCCTCTCTTTCGAGAGGCGCGAATTCTAGTGTTTTTGCCTGATATTGGCAAGTACTAATCGGTCTCAGGGGCACTGCTGCGGGATTTGGCCTATACCCTTATCAGCATCGTCGACATCCAGTAAGTTGAGTAATTCACTGTCGTTAGATTGCTCGTTGTACAACCAGTAAATGGTGCGTTCCCGATAGCGCAGTTCAGTTTTTACCGGGTATTTTAATTTTTTCAGGCGTGCTACCTGTCGATCTGCATTTTTCTTCAGGCCAAACACACCTAGCGATAAAGCATTTGTTTTACCTGGTTCATTGATGATTTGATAATCACGGATACCCCTCACCGCGAGTTTTTCCGCGGTATTTATCGCGTCCTGCCGACTATTATTCCCGGTCAGATAAACCATCACGCCAAGGTATTCCTTTTCGAGGCTGGATTTTAATTCTGTTCTAACATCACTATTGGAATACCGGCGGCTGACTTCGAGTGCACGCGTCCTTTCCTTGAAAGGACCTATGGTGTAACACAGGCGTGTGTCGATAGTTTCCTCGGCTACGAGGAATTCACTGGCTTGCTCCATGACTTGCTCCATGGCTTGTTCGGTGTCCTGTTCTGGTTCACTGATACTGGCTTCTTCAATCAGTCTGGATTCAACCGGCTCGGATAACAGGCGTAGTTCTTCGGCTACCGGGAATTTCTTGTTTTCCTGGAAAAGTTGATCATAAGGCAGCAGCCATTGCATCAGGCCGAAGGCAATATTAGCAAGTAGTAACAGGCTAAAAAATATTTTCATTGCTGGCTTCCCAGTTGTCGCCGCATGCCGTGAAACACCAGGTCGGGCACTATCAGGTGCCGATGTCCTTCGTGCCTGTGAATAAGGCCGGCATCACCACCGCTAACAATCAACACCGCGTCAGCCGCGAGCCGCCCAAACCATCGGTCTACCAGCTGTCTTACGATTTCCACGTCGGTCGGCAGGTAGTCTATATTAATACAGGCCTCGGTAGAACAGCCCGGTTCATCCGTTTTTGCAATATCCGGGTGATCAAAATCAGCTGTACGCATGATCGCCTTAAAACGTGCAAGCGAAGTATTAAATCCTGGTAGAATCGCTCCTCCCAGATGCTGCCCATCGGCTCGTAGCAGGTCAATCGTAATCGCACTGCCGGCATCGATAATCACAACATCCTGTTTTACCCGTGCGGCGGCGCCGAGCAGGCATAACCAGCGATCGACACCGAGCCCTGTGGCTACCGGATAGGCATTGCGTACGCCGTGAGATAACTTCAATGCGGCAAGCTTTTCAATCTTTCCGGCATCGAAAACCTGCCCGAGGCTAGCGATAAACTCGGCTTCAGCCTGTTCCCCGAGTACCGAGGAATAGTAACAATGACCCGCTTCGATATGTTTCAGATAGGCCTCGAAGCGGGGCAACCAGCCAGTCCTGAAACGACAACTGAAACTATTCTGCAGTTCATTTTCACGCCACCACTGAGCCTTGATCGCGCTATTACCCAGATCCAGCAATAACATTAATCTACACCCCTGATGGATATGTCCGCTGCCGAAAACCACTGCCGACCCGCTTCCGTCTCAAGCTCCAACTGCCCACTATGGTTAATACCCTTATTCACACCGTAGATCGACTCGCTGGAAGTTGTCACGCGGATTTGCTGATTGTGAAAAGCGTCATGATGGTTGAATTCTTCGACCAGCTTTGAAATCAAGGACTCATCAAAACCATGGATCATCCGCACCACCTGTCGGATGACTTCGGCCAGTACCAGATTACGAGAAATCGGATCGCCGCTAATCAAATTCACACTGGTCGCCGCCTGCGGTACGGCCTCGAGATCTTCCGCCGTCATCGATACGTTAATACCAAACCCGATCGCGAAGTAATAATTACCCTGCGTGGTTGGCTTCGACTCAATCAATATGCCCCCCAGTTTTTGATTCTGATAATAAATATCATTGGGCCACTTGAGTTGTACAGCATCGCCGGTACTTCGACTGAGCGCCTTACAGAGCCCGATCCCGGTTAGAATACTGATCAGGCCCAGGTTGTGCGCCTCGATCGCCCTGTGAATGCCGATGGTGCAGTATATATTTTTGGCAAATGGCGATATCCATTGCCGCCCGCGACGCCCCTTCCCGGCGCTCTGCATTTCCGCCAGCGCTATGCAGGGTTTTTGATGGGTGTCAAACAGCGCCAGGGCGTCGGCATTGGTTGATTCCGTTAGCAAGCGGTATTGCCAGTGAAAAGCAGCGACCACCTCTTTATCACCAATCTGAGTTTGAATCGCTTCCAGATCTAACAATTCGATAGCCGAATCGATTTCCAGGAATTGGGCCCCTGTTCGAACGCCGACGCCCAACGAGTCCAGGGTTCCGAGCAGGGTCGATTCATCATCGCCCAGGTGATTACGATCGAGTTTCCCCTGCGAACACAATTCTACTATGCGGGAATGTGAGACCTTGTCAATCACCCTTCAACCAGTCCTTACGGGCTTGATGTTGTTCACCTGCCTGCAATACGACAGTATTCTTCGGTGCGGCAATCAGCTCCAGGTCAAACTCCATTAACTCATCACGTCTGAAAGCATGAATTTTCCATAACTCGCCGACACCGGCCAGTAACAACTGTTGTTCCAGTTTGGCCAGGGTTAATTTCAACCCATTTACCGCAATAATGACGTCGTTGGCCGACAGTCCTGCACGCTGGGCCGCACCGTCCTCGCGCACGCGCGCTATTGCCAGGCCAGCCTCTTTCTCCTCCAGGAAAGCACCCAGTTCGACCGCCGGCAACGGTCCTTCATGAGGCTTTCCGCCCTTGTCTTTCTGGTTACCGGCTTGCCTGATGGTCAGCTCAACTCCGACCGTGGCGAGTAATTCTTCGAGTGGCAGTTCGGTACTGGTATAAATTAGAAGATGCAAAAAATCGTGTAAATCAGCGTCTACGATCGAGCAGATCAAATCCTGAATTGTATGTGTTTCGATGCCAGCGCCGCTCTCGAGTCGTAGCTGCCACAATTGGTGCATGACGTCATCCAGGCTAACCCGGGACTGGCTTAGCTGGCGCATTTTCAGGTCTATACAGAGGGCTATCAAACAACCCTTGGCGTAATAGCTGACGATTGCATTCTGCGCATTTTCATCCGCTTTATAAAATTTGGTCCAGGCATTAAAACTCGATTCGGCCGCAGACTGCCGACTGCTGCCCTTGCCGCGTTGTACCCGGGTCATGGTCTGCGCGAGTAATTCGAGGTAAGTAGCTTCATCGATCAGGCCGCAGCGCACCAGGGCAAGGTCGTCGTAGTAAGAGGTGATGCCTTCGAAAGCCCAGAGCAAATCGGTATAGACTTCCTGCTGTAAGTCGTAAGGCTGGTAAACCGTGGGCTTGATACGTTTTACATTCCAGGTGTGGAAATATTCATGGCTGCAGAGTCCGAGGAATTCACGATAGGTATCGCTGACTTCGGTTTGCCCCGGTTGCGGCAGGCTGTCGCGCGCGCACATCAGGCTGGTGCTCGAACGATGCTCGAGCCCGCCATAACCCTGGCCCACGACCATCACCAGGAACTGGTAGTAATTCATTGGGGCAGGCTCGCCGAAAAAACGGATATGATGCTCGCAGATTTTTTTCAGATCGCTTCGCAGCCGCTCTTCGTCACAGCTAAATCGGCCACTGAGGATTATATCGTGCGGAACACCGCAGGCTTCAAAATGTATCGGGGTAAAATCGGCCATTTCTACCGGGTGATCGATCAAATCGTCATAATCACTGGCCCGGTACAGGCCAAATTCGAACGGATTGGCATCGACTCGTTGCAGCGTGGTAGCCAACTTCCAGCGCTTGCAATAATCGGCCGCGGGCCGCTCGATTAATACTTCACAGGGTTGCTGCGACTGACTCATGACTTCCAAAAACAGGCTGGTGCCATTGTAATAGCCGTGAGTTTGATCGAGGTGCGCACCACGCACCGACAGATCCCATGCATAAACCCGATACTCTATGGACACCGGCCCGCTACAGGGTTCGAGACGCCAGTTGGATTTGTCCAGCTGTTTGATTTCGACCAGCTCGTCACCGCTACTGGCCTGCAACATCAGCAGGTTTTTGGCGAAGTCTCTTATCATGTAACTGCCCGGTATCCAGTTAGGCATGCGCAGGCACTGCCCTGCCGGATCCGGGCTCTCGATAATTATCTTTACCTCGAAATAGTGGGTGGCGGGATTACTGCTACTAAGCTGGTATCGAATCATAAACTGGCACGGGACTAACGAAAAAAGCCGAGTTTATCATTTTATACGGACTTACGGCTTTTGGATTTTGCCGCCTTTACTGGGCCGCGGATTGGATAGTGCGTCCTTGCCCCAGTTGTTGCCGTAAAAGAATAAATGATCCGTAGTAGTAGGGCGTAGCGATCATAGATTGCGACACGCGCTGCAATATTTCACTGCCTTTTTGGCTTATCGCCGAATCGATGCCGGGCGACTGTATCACCACGTCTAACCAGGCGCTTAAAGCCGAAGCCGTTACCCTGTCCTGGATTACCCACAGGCCCGGCTCGCCGGGAAGTAATGAGCGGCTCGTTAATTGCCAGCGATCCTGTGCAAAGAATTGTCGGTAAGCACGGGTCGCGAGCTTCTCGGCCAGGCGAATTGCCTGTTGATCCTGAAATGCCTGGCCATATCGATAAAAGGCCAGACTGACATAGGCATAGTCTTCGAATGTGGTCTCGGCCAGGGCGGCATTACCGGCGAAGCGGACCAAGATATCACCCTCGACAAACTTATTGCGCATAACCTCATACAGCCGTGACGCCGGTTCACGGTATTGCTCATCTAATGAAGCCGCCGCAACCAGCGCCTGCAACATCAACGCGTTCCAGCTCGCCAACCGCTTGTCATCGATCGGCATCACTGGTTTATCGACTGCCTGAAGTTGTTGCCGGATTTTACTATTTCGCATCGCTTCTCCCCTGCTGCCAGGACCGATCAGCGGCTTTGCGAGGAATTCTGTTGCCGGCGAATTGATCTGGTCAAGTTGCCAGATGTCCACCAGGTATTCAAAATCATCGTCGGATAGAATTTGCGCCAATTGCTGCCTGCTCCACAGATAGCCACCGCCTTCCTGATTATTGACATCGACGGCGGAAAGGCTGGCAACGTAGCCGCCCCGGGAATGCCGCATCTGCGACTGTAAAAACTGCAGCGTATATTCGGCAACCTGACGGTAGCCCCGATTTGGCCAGAGCTTTTCCGCGCGCAGGTATAACAGTACCATTTGCGCATTGTCGTATAGCATTTTTTCGTAGTGCGGGGTTTGCCAGTCCGGGTCGGTGGTATAACGAAAAAACCCGCCATTAACATGGTCGATCAAGTTAGCCTCGGCCATTGCTTGCAGGGTGAGATGTACGAATTTTTCAACCTGATCGTAATCCCCCTGCTTCGCGTCGATTAAATTCATCAGGCTAAATAACTGCGGAAACTGCGGGAATTTGTTTACCTCGCCAAATCCACCCTGAAGCTCATCCGCGACTGACATCGCCTGCGCTATAAAATCTCGCACCAGCGTATCGAGCGGCCAGTTTTGCATAGCCGAATCCTCGATACTCGAATCCCTGTCCTGTAATTCCAGGTAAAACCTCTGTGCCGCCAGGCTTAGCTCATCGCTGCGTTTTTGCCACTGCTGCTGTAACTGGATCAGCACATTGCTAAATTCCGCCCTCGGCAAATAGGTAAAACCCAACACGGGATAACCATCGGGCGTTAAAAATACGTTTAGAGGCCAGCCTGCCGTTCC
>QNFD01000031.1 GCA_003645435.1 Gammaproteobacteria bacterium
GCAGAGGTCAACAATGACTATTGAACTAAATGGAAAATCTTTCGAAACTGATGAAGAGGGCTACCTCGTCAACCTCGCTGACTGGAATGAGAACCTGGCCGCAGAAATGGCCAAGGTCGACGGTGCTGAACTCGATGAAAACCACTGGGAAGTGATTAACTTCCTGCGTGAGTATTATGACGAATATCAAATTGCCCCGGCGGTTCGCGTTTTAACCAAGGCGATTGGTAAAAGAATGGGTAAGGAAAAAGCCACGAGCAAGTATCTCTACGAGCTATTTCCATACGGTCCTGCAAAACAGGCCTGTAAATACGCCGGATTACCAAAGCCTACGGGTTGCGTCTAATCCCCATCTTGCATGAAGGAGCCGAAAGGATAACGAATAGTGTCGTTTCTAACCCTCATATTCGTTCTGCTATTTTACACTGCCACCGCAATCATAGTTGTCGGTCTCGCGTATAAAATTCGTTTATACGCGACGACCCCGGCCCCGCTTAAAATACCTACCACCCCCGCGCCGATAACGCGCCGGGGTGTGGTTGTGCGGATGTTTTTCGAGGTGACATTATTTAATAGCCTGTTCAAGTCAAATAAATGGATCTGGCTGTTTGGCTGGCTGTTTCATGCCGCGCTGCTATTCGTGCTGCTTCGACACTTACGCTATTTTACCGACCCGGTATGGGGCTGGGTCAACGCTATCCAGCCGTTTGGAAAATATGCCGCATTTATCATGATTTTCGGCCTTGCCGGGCTATGGGCGAGGCGATTCCTGGTAGATCGTGTGCGTTATATTTCATCGCCCTCCGATCATTTGATGTTAGCGCTTTTGATCGCTATCGGTCTGAGCGGACTCGGCATGAAGTATGTTTCACATACAGACATTGTTGCGGTGAAAGCATTCTTCCTCGGTTTGATGTATTTTGACTGGCAACCCCTGCCCGCCGATTTTTTACTCGTCGTCCACCTCTCGCTGGTAGTGTCACTGATGATTATATTCCCGTTTAGCAAGTTACTGCATGCTCCCGGATTGTTTTTTAGCCCGACCCGCAACCAGGTAGATAATGCGCGGGAAAAACGTCATGTGGCAAGTACGGGCTAAGGAGATTCTACGGTGACAGACAAAAGCAAACATCATGGTTGACTTTGAAACACCAGTACTAAAGGAATACCCGGTTATTCCCCTGATCCAGCCTGGTGCTATGGCGCACAGTAAACCTTATATCGCCAAGCCGGACATTCAGGAAAAAATTGGTTTCCCCGAGGAGCTGGTGGAAAACTGGCAGGAAGTCGCGATAAAGAAAATGGGCGAGCTCGTGGGCAAATCCCGGGCCCTGCGAGTATTTCTCGATAGCTGCGTAAAATGCGGCGCCTGTACCGACAAATGCCACTATTTTCTGGGTACTGCCGATCCAAAAAACATGCCCGTTGCGCGCCAGGATTTATTCCGTGATGTCTATCGACGCTATTTCACCTTTGCCGGAAAGTATTTTCCAAAACTGGTCGGCGCAAAGGACCTGGACAAAGACATGTTGGACGACTGGTACAGCTACTTTCATCAATGTTCACAATGTCGACGCTGCTCCGTATTTTGTCCCTACGGCATCGATACCGCCGAAATTTCCATGGCCGCGAGGGAGATTCTGGATTGCGTGGGTGTTGGTCAGAAATACTGTAACGAGATCATCGGCAAGGCGCAGACCATTGGTAATAATCTCGGTCTTCCACCACCTGCCCTGCTTGACACTCTCGAAGGACTGGAAGAGGATATTGAAGATGAAATCGGGGTCAAGGTTCGCCTGCCGCTCGACGAAAAAAACGCCGACATATTACTCGTCACACCCTCGGCGGACTTCTTTGCCGAACCCCATGTGGACGGCCTCATAGGCTATGCCAAGGTCTTTCACCAGGCCGGATTGAGCTGGACGCTCAGCAGCCATGCCAGTGAGGCAGCCAATTTTGGTATGTTCATCGGCTCCCAGGAAAACATGCAAATACTGGCGATGCGTATTCGCCAGGCCGCGCTCGATCTGGGCGTTAAACGTATTGTTTTCGGCGAATGCGGCCACGCCTGGCGCGTTGCCTATAATTTTCTGAACACCCTGGCGGGCCCTTTCGACTTTCTCGATCCGAACTATCCGGTGCCACAGCATATTTGTGAAGTTACTTACGACCTGATCCAGCGCAACAAGCTGAAACTGGATAAATCGGTCAACGATGACAAGGTGATCACCTTCCACGACTCCTGCAATATCGCACGCGGTTCACGCATGGGGGATATGGTCGGCGGCCAATTCATTATTCCACGCGAAATCATCAAAGCCAGTTGCAACCATTTTTACGACATGGCAGAAGACACGATTAAAGAATCTACCTTCTGCTGCGGCGGCGGCGGGGGACTGCTTACCGACGATTTGCTGGAGCTACGTGTGAAGGGAGCACTGCCGCGCATGGAGGCCCTGAAACAGGTAGTGGATGACCACGGCGTGACGCACATGGTGGCCATTTGCGCAATCTGCAAAAGCCAGTTCAGCAAGATCCTGCCAAAGTACGGATTTGAGATGGACCAGGTGATCACCCTGCACCAGCTGATTGGCGATGCGCTTGTGTTTGACGAAAGCCCCTGAGAACCAGTTTTTATAGTAATCAAGATAGATATAGATTTAGAGAATAACTTATGGCTACTGCAAAAGATAAAATGGAACGTAAACTGACATTCAGACTGTACGAGGACGGCGATAGTAAATGGCGTTCGCAGGGCGACAATATTTTCCAGGAAGATACCTCTTACAAATGTCCTACCTATGTTAATCGCACACCGCCCTGCCAGGGCAGCTGCCCTTCCGGCGAAGATATTCGAGGTTGGCTCGATATTGTCCGCGGTATCGAAAAGCCACCGGAAGGTATCAGCATGCAGGAATACGCTTTTCGTCGATCTACCGACGCCAATCCCTTTCCTTCGATGATGGGCCGGGTTTGCCCAGCACCCTGCGAGCAGGGCTGCAATCGAAACCAGGTGGAAGATTTTGTCGGCATTAATGCCGTCGAGCAGTACATTGGAGACACTGCAAAGAAAGAAGCATTTCGATTTGCTGAGGCTCCCGCAATTGGTGATAAAAAAGTCGTAATTGTCGGGGGTGGACCGGCCGGCCTGGCCGCGGCCTATCAACTACGCCGTAAAGGCATTGCCAGCACCATATTTGATGAACACGATGAACTCGGCGGTATGTTTCGTTACGGCATCCCGGGTTATCGTACACCACGCGAATACCTCGATCACGAGATACAGCGGATTATCGATATGGGAGACATCGAGCTCCGCATGAATACCCGCGTGGGACGCGATGTATCGGTCGAGCAGCTCGAGAGCGATTATGACGCCATTCTCTGGGCCATCGGATGCCAGTCAGGCCGTGGATTACCGCTCGAACACGGTGATGCACCGAACTGCATATCCGGCGTGGCTTTTCTCGAATCATTCAACAAGGGTGATCTGCAGGTGACCGCCGATCGCGTCGTCTGTGTTGGCGGCGGCGATACCTCGATCGATGTTGTTTCGGTAGCACGCCGACTCGGCAAAATAGACTCTCTGCCCGACGATCAATTGACCGAATACGTTGTCGGTGGATTCGCGGCCCATGATTCAGCATTCGCCGCAGCACGCGAGGGCGCCACTGTTACCCTGACTTCATTATTCGAGAAATCGGAGATGACGGCTACCGAACACGAGGTCCACGACGCCCTCAAAGAAGGCGTGACAATCCATGATGGCGTCATGCCTATCGAAATAATCGTCGATGAAAATGGCCGCGCGACCGCGCTGATATTGGCCAAATGCACGATGGAAGACAATAAACCGCAGTTGATTGAAAATACAGAATTCACTATAGAGTGTGATCTGATTGTGTCGGCGATTGGCCAGGGCGGTGATCTCACCGGTTTCGAGGATCTTGGCAACGACCACAATCTCATGGACGCGGACAAGTTTTATGCGCACCCGGACCGCCCGGGACATTTTGTTGCCGGCGATATTATCCGCCCGCATCTGCTAACCACCGCAATCGGACATGCATCGATAGCGGCCGATAGCATCGAAGAATACCTTGCCGGCACCGAGTTCGTAAAAAGACCCAAGGTCGACGTCCATCGTTTCAATCTGCTGAGCAAATTGAGAGAAGTTGAGCTTTCACCGGGTGAATACAATCACCAGGGAGACTGGGGCACCGACGATGCCGATTATGCCGTGCACAACTATGAAGACCGTTCGGCGCAGGAAATAATTTCTTCGGATCGTTTGTATCTTGGTCATTTCAATTACGAAGAGCGTATTCTGCGAGAGACCCATGGCCCGGATGCAGAACAGGTGCTCGGTGACTTCGAAGAACGCTCGAAGTGCCTGAGCGAGGAACAGGCGATCAAGGAAGCCGATCGTTGCATGAGTTGCGGCATGTGTTTCGAGTGTGACAACTGTGTCATTTATTGCCCGCAGGACGCTGTCTACCGGGTCAAAAAGGATGAAAAAACGATGGGGCGATATGTTGCCACCGATTATGACAAATGTATTGGTTGTCATATTTGTGCTGATGTCTGCCCAACCGGATACATCGATATGGCGTTAGGCGATCATTAAACGAGGCCAGGGAAACTCTAACTAGTCATGAATATTGAATTTCAGCGGATTGAATTACGCGCGCTATTCTTGTTAATAGCCGCACTGCTGATATTGCCTGCTTCAATCGCGGCGGAAGCTGAATCATCGAGCCTGGGCCAGATCGTGATTCCTGATCCGGCCACACCGGCGAATGCGAAAGAATGCGTAGAACCTACCGATGTGATGCGTCGCGATCATATGAAATTATTGTTACACCAACGCGACGAAACCGTGCTCAACGGCATTCGCACTAAGCAATACAGCCTCACTGGATGCATTAACTGTCATGCGCAGGCGGGCAAAGACGGTGAAATCGTACGTGCCGAGGATCCCGGTTATTTTTGTACCGAGTGTCATACCTATGCGGCGGTAAAGATCGACTGCTTCGAATGTCATTCGGATCGGGCAGCCCAAATCACTAGCGAACCTGGACTCAAGAACCTGGACCTTGCCTCGATATATGCTGATATACCAGCGAGCAATCTACCACACGGCAGGCTACGCCAAACCCTATTACAACAGGTTGAATTGCGCGATGAGAGATAGCGAAAAACAACCCGAGACAAAAAACCCGCTAGAGTCTCGACGTAATTTCCTTCGCGGCAGCGCCGCAATGGCAACAATGTTTGTTGCGCCCGGAGTCATGCTATACCGGACCAGCATTGCTAAATCCGACGATGCGGGAGCCGATGGCAGTGTGCGCTGGGGTATGTTGATTGATACCAATGAACTAACCGAGGCCGATGTCGACGCCTGCGTTAGCGCATGCCAACGCGAACACGGATGGAGGGACACGGGTCATCCTGAAACCGATGCACAATGGATAAGAAAAGTGAAGCTGCGTGATCGGGAATCAGGCCATCAAAAATTTCTGCCGATGATGTGCCAGCATTGCGAGAATCCGCCCTGCGTCGATGTCTGCCCAACGGGTGCTTCGTTCAAACGCGCCGATGGAATCGTACTGGTCAACAAGCATACCTGCATTGGCTGTCGCTATTGCATGATGGCCTGTCCCTATAAGGCACGCTCGTTCATTCATGAAAACCTGCACGACCAGCTGCCAGTGGCGCCGCGTGGTAAGGGTACGGTCGAATCCTGTACCCTCTGCGTCCATCGTATAGACCGCGATGGCATAAGTGCGGTACCAGCCTGTGCCGAAGCGGTTAACAGCGCAAGTAGAAAACCAATTCTATTCGGAGACCTGAACAATCCGAAGAGTGACATATCAAAGCGGCTTGCAGAACTCGGTGGTATGAAGTTGCGCGCCGACCTCGGTCTCAACCCCGGCATTCGGTATCAGGGCCTGTAACCATGGCATTTCCAACTCGATATTCAAAGCTGAACGTAAATTCACCACAATACTGGCTAATGCTGGGCCTGCTGGCTATTTTGATATTTACAGGGCTGGCTGCGTCTCATCACATGGAAGTCGAAGGTCACCATGTAACCGGCATGACTAATCAGATTGTCTGGGGCCTGCCGCATGTTTTTGCGATATTCCTGATCGTCGCCGCCTCCGGCGCGCTCAATATAGCCTCGATTTCGTCTGTCTTTGGGAAATCAGATTACAAGCCACTGGCGCGGCTATCGGCAATATTATCAATTGCCCTGTTAATTGGCGGCCTCGCCATCCTGCTGCTCGACCTCGGACGGCCCGATCGACTCATAATAGCGATGACTACCTTTAATTTTAAATCCATATTCGCCTGGAATATCATTCTTTACTCGGGATTTGTATTAATCGTCGCAGCCTATCTGTGGCTGATGATAGAACGGCGTATGCATGCCTATAGCAGATCGGCAGGTACAGTTGCCCTGACCTGGCGTTTGATACTGACCACCGGTACCGGATCGATTTTTGGCTTTTTAATTGCACGTGAGAGTTACGATAGCGCCCTGCTGGCGCCGATGTTTATCGTCATGTCGTTTTCGTTTGGCCTGGCCGTGTTTATCCTGATCCTGATAACCAGTTTTAAACTCGACGATCGCGTCCTCGACGACTCCCATTTGCAGCGCTTACGAAAGTTACTCGGAATTTTTATTCTGTCGGTATTTTATTTCGTAGTGCTTTTTCATCTCACCAGGCTCTATGGCAGCCAGTACCATGACATCGAGTATTTCTTTCTGGTTGACGGCGGCATCTATACCACCCTGTTCTGGCTGGTCCAGATCGGAATCGGCACCCTCGTACCGTTGTTCCTGGTTTATCATCCCGCGTTTAATGCGTCCAGGTTATCACTGGCCCTCGCCTGTTGCCTGGTCATCATCGGCGCTTTCGCACAGCTTTACGTGATCATCATCGGCGGCCAGGCTTACCCGCTGAATATATTCCCGGGATTCGAGGCCAGCAGTAGCTTTTTTGACGGCGTGGTCGGTGAATATAGCCCCAGTATCTGGGAGATTATACTGGGCCTCGGAGGCTTCTCGGTTTCAGTTTTGATCACGTTTCTGGCAATACGCGTACTACCCATCATTCCCGAAATTCTGCCCGCGAAGCCGGATTCCGAAACCGAATCGTAAAACGTCGAAATGGCATCTTTATTCATCTCCGCCGCGCACAAATCTTCGGGCAAAACCACGGTCTCGATCGGCTTGAACGCGGTCCTGCGCGAACGCGGACTTTGCGTTCAACCCTTTAAGAAAGGCCCCGACTACATCGACCCTATCTGGCTCAGCATGGCTGCCGGCAGGTCCTGCTATAACCTGGATTTTTATACCGCCGGAAAAGAAGAAACCATCCAGGATTACCTGCGCCGCAGCGAGGGTGTGGATATTTCGATTATCGAGGGCAACAAGGGACTTTACGATGGTCTCGACCTTGACGGCAGCAACAGTAATGCGGCACTGGCGAGCGCGTTAAAAACACCGGTGATACTGGTTGTCGATGCGCGCGGCACTATGCGCGGTATCGCGCCGCTCCTAATCGGTTACCAGGTATTTGATCGCGATGTCAATATCGCCGGCGTCATTGCAAATATGACCGGCGGCGCCCGCCACGAATCGAAACTGCGCGCCGCGGTTGAGCACTACACCGATATTCCATTCCTGGGTGCGATCGGTAACGACGATTCAATATGTTTGACTGAAAAGCATATTGGATTGATTCCAGGCTACGAGGATCCGGAATCCCTCAGTAAAATATCTGCCATCGCCGATACGGTTAATCAACATATCGACATTGACAGGATCATCGATATTGCCAATACCGCTCCGAAAATGGATACAAAACCAACGGCCCCGGTTCAGGTTTCGACCCATACGGGCCTGAAAATAGGTATCGCACGGGATTCTGCCTTTGGTTTTTACTATCCGGGCGACCTCGAAGCAATTCAGGCCACCGGCGCCGAACTAGTATCAATCAATACCCTACGCGATGATGAATTACCATTCATCGACGGTCTGTTCATTGGCGGCGGTTTTCCTGAACGTCACGCGGCCTCGCTAGAAGCAAATACACAATTACGCCAATCGATTAAAACCGCGATCGAAGACGGGTTGCCTGTCTACGCTGAATGTGGCGGACTCATGTACCTGTCCAGAAAATTGACCTGGCAGGGCAAAAGCTTTGACATGGTCGGCGCTATCCCGGCGCATTCGACAATGCACGAAAGACCCTGTGGACGGGGTTATGTGAAACTCGAGGAAAATTTACAGCTGTCGCCATGGCCGCGGATCGACGATTCATCGACGACTATTTACGCCCATGAGTTTCACTATTCTTCGCTAGATGATCTGCCCGAGAATTCGCAGTTTGCCTATCGCGTCGAACGCGGCAGCGGCATCAACCAGGAATACGATGGCCTGGTTTATAAAAACCTGCTTGCCTCATATACCCATTTACGCAATACCCCTTCAACCCCCTGGGTGGAGCGCTTCCTGGCCTTTGTCAGCCAACACAAGGCTGCCTGTCAACCGGAAACCTGGGCTGTGGTCCAGAATTCATGAATTATGCCGGGATTAACGGGGACTAGGGTCTTTTAATCAATTTATGAATCAACTTCTGTCTGCTACTCGAAACTTCCTTGCCCTCACCCTAACCCTCTCCCAGGGGGAGAGGGAACGATCTTGTGCACCCTCTCCCTCTGGGCGGTGCGACGTCTCGCGAGGGCAGGGGTGAGGGTATCCGTAATGCTCAAAATTAAACCGAGACTCCCTAAACTATGATCAAATTAACAGATGCAGCACTAAAGCAAATTCTGCTCTCGGCCGAACAGGGGAAAATGCAGTCGACCCCACTCAGGATCGCAATCAAGGAACAGGACGATGGCAGCTTCCACTACGCCATGGGATTCGACGAGCAACGATTGCCTGGAGATGTATTTATCAATATTGAAGACATCAGCCTGGTTGTTTCCGAAACCAGTAAAGACCTGGCCGAAGGTTTGACCATAGACTACGTCGAACTCGAAGCCGGCAAGCAGGAATTTATTTTCCTCAACCCAAATGATCCGACCTATCGCCCTCCGCGGGGCTAGCAACTGTACGAAGGGCTATTCCGGCTCTTTTCCTGAATTGACTTAACGGGTAAACTGTTTTGGTGGCAACACCATCGCGAAAAATTCCATAGCAAGCGGAAAGTATGACCGCGTCAGGTAAAAGGGTCGGAAGTTAATGTCGAGGTTTTTTAGTTCCTGGTTTGTGAAACTGGATGAGAACAATCGGTCTATTTTTCAAAGTGGTCGAATCCTCATTATTTTTCAACTGGCGGTGTTGCTATCGCTGCTAATTATAATTGTACTGCTATCCTTCGAAGCACTCCCTGCCCAGGCCTTAAACTACCTGTCTCCTTATATTCCCTGGCTTGGCATAGCAGCGACAGGACTCGTATTAACCCTCGCCCGATCGATTTGGAAAACACTGCTCGACCCGCTGTTACGATTGTGTAGATGGGCGGATTTAATGCGTGGCGTTAAGCTTGACGCTACCGTCGTGTTTGGCAAAAACAGTGATTTTGCCGAACTTTCGAGCGACCTCAATATGATCGGCAGAATGATTAATCGACT
This sequence comes from Gammaproteobacteria bacterium, assembly GCA_003645435.1. Next base: position 9,652 of record QNFD01000031.1, read on the forward strand.
GTCACGAGAAACCGAGATACAGCTACAGAAACATACCGACTACATCTCGCGCGAATCCCGATCCCTGGCAATACTATACGAGGTTGCTTCGAGCATAAATGCCGCCAGGGACATCAACGAACTTTACCGGAACTCGCTGGACTCTCTGTGTAAAAACCTGCATGCCAGTGCCGGCGTTATCAGGCAGGTAATGGAGAGTACCGAACTGGAAATTGTCGCCATCTGCGGTAATTTCAACCGGAGTTTTCTGGTTGATGTGAACAGCCTGCTGGTATTTGGCGCGCCTCTGCAACAGCAAGCTTCCGAGCCGGAATTTTACACACCCCGCTCACTCCCCTACTCCAGGGTGATTAATTCTGAAGCAGGTAATGACACCGATACACTTTTAGTGGTCGCGGTGCCATTTCAGTATCGTGATATCTCTTCCGGTATTATTAATCTGTTTTTCCCTGAAAATATGCGTGCCGAGCTGGACGATTATGGCGAATTATTCGCCACCATTGGTCAGCACCTGGGCACTGTCGTTGAGAAGTATCGACTCGATGAAGAAGAAGCCCAGTTACTGCTTATGCAGGAACGAACACAGTTTTCGCACGAGCTACACGATTCTCTAGCACAGACCATGGCCAGCCTTCGAATCCAGGTACGGATTCTCGATGAAGTAATCCATAGCAATGATGAGCGCGGTATCTGGGATCACCTGGAGCGAGTCGAAAATACGATTGAGGAGGCCAATGACCAGCTACGGGAATTGATAGCGCATTTTCGCATACCAATGGATACGCGTGGTTTAATTTCGTCAATTAAGGAAGAAGTACAACGAGCCCGTGAAGAAACAGATATCTATTTTTATTTTCAAAATGACTGGTCTGAGCATGAGCTGCCGGCAAATATCGAATTGCAGGTGTTGAGAATCGTGCAGGAATGTATCGCAAATATCCGCAAGCATAGTCAGGCCCACAGCGTCAGGGTGCGTTTAAGGGCTGATCGCAGTAGCGGCGTCTACTCGGTGTTGATTGAGGACGACGGTGTCGGATTTGATGAAACCGAGGTCGAGCCGGTCGGCGGGGAACATCTTGGTCTGGGTATTCTTCGTGACAGGGCCCAGCAAATTAATGGTGATATTACAATCGACAGCGACCCTGGCGAGGGAACCCGAATTACCCTGCAATTCGTATATCCCGAATTAATCCAGCCGCCACATCAAATAGCAACCTGATGAAATTAAAGGTTTTACTGATCGATGACCACAGGCTGTTCCGTGAAGGCGTGCAGAGCCTGTTGCAAAGACGAAATATCGAGGTTCTCGCTGCTGTGGGGGATGGATCAGAGGGCATTAAACTAACCAGGGAACTGCGTCCTGATATTGTATTACTGGATATGCGCATGCCTGTTAACGATGGCGTCAGCGTACTAAAACAACTTAAGCAGCATGAGCTAACCATGCCCGTCGTCATACTCACGACTAGCTCCCATGAACCGGACTTGCTCGAAGCGCTAAAAAACGGGGCCAGTGGCTACCTGTTAAAGGACATGGACCCCGATGCGTTGGTGACTGCGTTACGCGATATCTATTCCGGTAAAACAGTGGTCGCACCTCTTTTAACGTCGGTTCTGGTACGTTTTGTTCAGGGCGACACCAGCACGACGCAGGACCAGGGCCCATTCAACGAACTGACACCGCGCGAGAGCGAAATACTTAAATTAATAGCCGACGGTCAGGGCAACAAGCTGATCGCCCGAAATCTGGGGATTTCAGACGGCACTGTCAAGCTGCATGTAAAGGCGATACTGAGGAAACTGGAAGTACATTCCAGAGTTGAAGCGGCGGTGATGTATATCGAACACCACCTGTCAGCCCAGGCGCCCGCCCGAGAATAGCGGACGCAGCGAGGGCTAGATTATTTGAGGCGAATATTGATCATCTTTACCAGAAAAATGCCGGCCGTCATGCGTAGCCTGGATTACCCTCGACATTGATTAGTTTGGGCGTATTCATCTTCGTTATTTTGGCCACTTTAGAATCGCGCAAATACGCGGCAACTACATCCCAAATCGGCTCGCCAGGTGATTGTGAACCAACCGTGGCCCAGCCGGCAACCTTGTAGTTCTTGCTCGCTTCAATCGGCGAACCATCATCCAACTGCATCGATGTAATACGAGATCCCATCTTTTCCAACGGATCGATAACATAGTCCATACCTCCGAGGCGAACCATGTCACCCCCTTGCTGGTAGTAAGGGTCCAGGTTAAACAGGTTATCGGCCACGTCTTCCAGGATTAACTTTAAATCACTGCCCGGCATTTCACGCACATAGGTTTCCGGGTAGGTAATACAGGTCTGATCGAGAACATGTTCCATCGTGATTGAATGTTCCGCGGGAACCGTGGTTCCCCACCGGAATCCGGGCGACAGGGAGATTTGCGCATCGCCCTGGACACGCAAAGCATCACATATAATCTGGTCAAAGGTGCCATTGAAATTTCCGCGCCTGAACAGGGTTCCATCGGCAACCGACAGCTTCTCATTCAGCTTATCCAGGTAAGGTTTTCTCTGGTCGCTGATGTATCGTGCCATTTCGGCGTCTGCCTCCAGCATATTGGAGAAAACGGGCAGCAGTCGATAGCGAAAATCTCGCAGCTTCTTGTCCTTGATATCCAGGTCCATTACGCCGAGGTACTTGCCGTTTGAGCCCGCGTTGGTGACCAGGGTTTTGCCGCCCGAATTCTCAACCGGAATAGCCCCGGGCACGCCATCATGCGTATGCCCCCCAAAGATTGCGTCTATTCCACGCACCCTGGAGGCCATTTTGAGATCAACGTCCATGCCGTTGTGGGATAAAACAATAACCGCATCGGGGGATTCTTCATCTCTCACCTGGTTAACCACATCCTGCATGTCGTCATCATTGATACCAAAGGTCCAGTCGGGTATGAAACGCTGCGGATTAGCGATAGGGGTATAGGGAAACGACTGACCGATAACCGCAATCCTCAAACCACCCATGTCACGTATGCTGTATGGCTTGAATACATGTCCGCTATCTTCATCGAAGTCGCCAATATCGGCTAACTCATAGTCGAATATCGCATCGTCTTTAACCTTACAATTCTGGCTGATAAATTCGCCGTTGAAGGCCTGCGCGTTATCGAGGATCTCTTTGGCATGGTAGGTAAATTCCCAGTGCCCGGTCATCAGGTCGACCCCCAGCAAATTACAGGCGCCAACCATATCCTGTCCACGAGTCCAGTAAGAAGTACCCGACCCCTGCCAGGTATCACCGCCATCGAGTAACAGTGATTTTCCATCGCCGACTTCACCGCGCATTTTCTTAACCAGGGTAGCAAGGTGTGCAAAACCCCCTACTTTCCCATAGCGCGCTGCGGATTCGTCGAAATTCAGGTAGGTATAGGCATATTCTTCGATGCCACCGCTGGGAATACCAAAATGGTTGAGCAGGTTTTTGCCCACCAGATGTGGCGCGTTACCATAGGCGCCGCCGACGCCGATATTGACACTGGGTTCGCGGAAATAGACCGGATTCAACTGCGCGTGACAATCGGTAAAGTGGAGTATGCGCGCATTACCAAATGCGGGTACTTCATAGAGGTCCGAGGGTGCCTTTGTCGAGGCAAATACCGATTTGGGCACCAGACCGGCAGCACCTGCAAGTCCCATCAAATGGATAAATTCTCTTCTGCTGATACTCACAACGCTCTCCTCATTATTGGTATAGCACTATCTATATCCGAACACGGGGTCCGACACAATATCCCTCAAGGGTGGGATCAAACCTACCCTTCGGGAGAGTAGTGGTTCAGATTCGGATAAGCGGGCGGCAACTGGAAATTTTATTCATCGATTCACAGTCAATATTTCTCGCGGATAATTTGTCAGGTACTCACTGCCGGTTTTAGTGACGACAATGGAATCACCGATGCGCCCACCGAGTTCACCATCGACCGATATGCC
>QNFD01000032.1 GCA_003645435.1 Gammaproteobacteria bacterium
AAGTGCACCAGGGCATTGTACTTGTCCGCGAGATCGCAAATCTTGTCGAGCTGGGCGATATAACCATCCATCGAAAATACGCCATCGGTGGTGATCAGCTTGAAGCGGGCGCCGGCCTTATCGGCATCGATTAATTGCTGCTCCAGATCAGCCATATCGTTATTTTTATATCGATAACGTTTGGCCTTGCACAGGCGCACGCCATCGATGATGGAGGCATGGTTTAGTTCATCGGAGATGACTGCATCTTCTGCGCCCAGCAGGGTTTCGAACAGACCGCCGTTGGCGTCGAAACAGGAAGGGTAGAGGATGGTGTCTTCCATTTCCAAAAATTGCGATAATTTCTGTTCCAGTTCTTTATGAATAGACTGGGTGCCGCAGATAAATCGTACCGAGGCGAGGCCGTATCCCCAGTGATCGAGACCATCCCTGGCGGCGGCTATTATTTCCGGGTTTTGTGCCAGACCCAGGTAATTGTTCGCACAAAGGTTTATCACTTCGCCGCTTTCTACGAGCACGGTATCGCCCTGGGCAGATTGTAGAACTCGCTCCGACTTGGTTAAGCCCTGTTGCTCTATATCGTCGAGCTGTTGCTGGATATGATTTTTAAATTCTCCGTACATCAGATGTCGCCTCGTTATTGTTCCCAGTCCAAAATGACCTTGCCCGATTGACCGGAGCGCATGACATCGAAACCCTGCTGAAAATCATCGATTTCAAACTCGTGGGTGATGATTGGCGCAAGATCCAGGCCGTTTTCGATCATGACCGACATCTTGTACCAGGTTTCGTACATCTCGCGCCCGTAAATACCTTTTATCGTGAGCATATTGAATACCACCCGATTCCAGTCGATACGCATATCGTTGGAGGGTAAACCCAGCATCGAGACCTTGCCGCCGTGCGACAGGTTGGCGAGCATTTGATTGAAGGCGGCTTCACTGCCGGACATTTCCAGGCCGACATCGAAGCCTTCCTTCATATCCAGCTCGGCCATTACATCGGTTAGTGATTGTTTCGACACATCGACCGCCCGCGTGGCGCCCATTTTAAGTGCGAGACCGAGGCGGTAAGGATTCAAATCGGTGACAACCACATGCCTGGCACCGGCGTGTTGACAGATTGCGGCAGCCATGCATCCGATCGGTCCGGCGCCGGTGATCAACACGTCTTCACCCAATAGCTCAAACTGCAAGGCCGCGTGCGTGGCGTTGCCAAATGGATCGAAAATAGATGCAACCCTCGGATCAATGTCTGGCTTATGAACCCATACATTGGACATCGGTAAACTGATGTATTCGGCAAATGCGCCGGTGCGATTGACGCCGATACCACTGGTATGGGCGCACATATGGCGGCGCCCGGCCATGCAGTTACGGCAGCGACCGCAAACCACGTGACCTTCGCCCGATACCAGCTGTCCGGATTCGAAATCATTGACATTGTCGCCGATTTCGACAATTTCGCCGACAAATTCATGGCCGACCACCATGGGTACCGGAATCGTTTTTTGCGCCCATTCATCCCAGTTATAGATATGTACATCGGTGCCGCAGATGGCTGTTTTTTTGACCTTTATGAGGACATCATTGATACCCATTTCCGGTTCCGGTACCTGCTGCATCCAGATGCCTTGCTCGGCCTGAGCCTTGACTAGTGCTTTCATCGTAATTCCCGATTGGCGTTAACGCCTATTTAAAGATATTTAACGGGCTATATGAAGCTTTATTTTCCGTCGTGTTTTACGCGCGTGCAGATTGCTGTTCTTATGAGGCTCTAAATGACGCCGCCGGAAAGCTGGTATAGCCATGCAGTGAGCATGGATCCTGCTAATCCCAGGGATAGATAAAGAACAAACACCGGTTTCTTAACCAGTGCAAATACCGCAATTGCGGCCGGAATCGAGGACACCGCACCGGCGGTTATAAATGCCATCGCCGCACCGGGAGTCATTCCCATTTCGAGTAATCCGGAAATCAGGGGTATTGCCGCGTAACCGTTTAGATAAGAAGGCACCCCGACCACAGCCGCGAGCGGGATAGCAAAAGCATTGTCCGCACCAAGATACCCGCTTATCCAGTCGGAGGGAATATAGGCGAGCATCAGGCTTTCGAGGAAAAAAGCGAAGGCCAGCCACTTGCCAAGGAAGATTCCTATGGCCTTGCTTTCAGCCTTGAATGCCTGGACTCGTTGGGGCTGTTGCCAGAAGCGCCAATTGATTTCAGTGCTACTGTCCGAATCGCAGGCCACGGCGCAACCACTGGTCACCTTCGCCTGTAATGGGTTGGCGAGAAATCCATATCGTTGCAGTAGCAGTACGCTGAATCCAGCGATCAAACCCATCGCTATAGTTGCCAGGGTCTTGGCAATGGCGAAATTTAAACCGATGCCGGCCGCGGTCAGAATGAACATTTCCGGATCCATAATCGGGGAGGCAATCCAGAACGCCATAACCGGAGCCAGCGGTACGCCGGCACCGAGCATAGCGGCGATTAGCGGAATAACACCACAGGAGCAAAACGGCGAGAGGGCGCCAACGAACGCCGCCAGTATAGTAGCGCGTACCGGGTTACCGGAGAATACACTGGCTATCATACTATCCGCGCCAGTCGCTTTAGCGTATGCCGCCAGCCCGATTGCGAGTGCAAAGAACGGCAGCATTTGCCACATCGATTCCAGCGTGAATTTGAAACTTGATCCAATTTGCGAGTAATCAAGCGCGGCTAATAGACCGGTCAAACCAGCGAGGGTGAGAAATACCGGATCCTTTAAGATTTTTCCAATCTTGCCGGAACGACTTATAAGGCGCCTGGCATGTTGGCTGGTGCTGTCAATATCTTCAACCATAATTCTAGTTATACCGTAATAAGAATTAAAAAAATATCAGGCTACCTTGCTTTCGATTGCGGTGTTATCGACACAACATTCGTCAGTCAGGTAGTTAACCAACTGATTCAGGCGATCGTATTCCATGATGCAGAACAATGTCGCCTGCGCACGTTGTTGGCGTATCAGGCCGGCGTTTTTCAAATGAGTGATGTGGTGCGTGAGCGTTGAACCGGGTATACTTAATTTTTTTTGTATGGCGCCGACCGGCATGCCCTGGTCACCCGCTTTTACCAATAAGCGCACGATTTTCAATCGGGTGGGATTGCCGATCTTGCTCAGTATTAATGCCGCGGTATCGAGTTTCATGTGGTGACTATAGTTTGTCGAAACAAACGTGTCAACCATATTACTAGAAATATCGAAATACCATCTCTAAAACGGTGTTTTATTCTTACTCTATACCAGATATAGGAATTAGTTATAATTATAGGGGTAAAAAAAATTTACATTGCCCATCGATATGGTAAGGTTAGTTTCACTAAAAAAATGATTGGTGTTCGGAGCTACCATTTTCAGCAATGTACGGTGACTTCTATCGTTAACAACAGTCGATCTATAATTAACAACAGTCGATCTATAATAAGTAAAAGCCTGGATGATGCAGTGTTCAAATAGACATTGTTCAAATAAACAGGTTATATAATTTTAAAAAAAACTGAGGAGCGAAAATGAGCGACAAAAAAATAAAACTTGACGAGCTCAAGTACCAGCAACTCGACCATGTCGATAAAGGCCTGGTCGAAAAAGCGATTAAAGGCGGATATTCCCGTCGTGACGCTTTAAAGCTGATGGTCGCGACCGGTATAACACTGGCGGCCGCCGAAAACATTTTATTATCCGGTAGTAAAGCAATCGCGGCGACGCCGAAGAAAGGCGGCACGGTGCGTATGGCGTCAGACCTGCATGGTCCTAGCGACCAGACCGATCCGCCGCAGTTTACCTCGGGCATCGATTACACCCGGGGCCGCGCTGTCTATAGCAGCCTCATCCAGCATTCCAGTGACCTGACACCAATGCCCGAATTGGCCGAAACCTTCGAACCGAATGGTGACGCCACCGAGTGGACATTCAAGATTCGCAAAGGTGTCGAGTGGCACGATGGCTCCAAGTTGACCGCCGACGATGTCGTTTACAGCATGAACCGTCACCTCACCGAAGATTCAACCTCGGTCATCAAATCGGTCATGGCGTCGGTCAAGGAATGGAAGAAAGTGGGTTCGCACGAGGTCAAGGCCGTGATGAATACCTCGAATTCCGATTTGCCTACCCTGCTGGGTATTTTCCAGAACAAAATCGTTAAAAATGGCTCCAAGGGTGACTGGATTGGTACCGGTCCTTTTACGATGGAATCATTCGAGCCAGGTGTAAAATCGGTACATAAGCGTAATGAAAATTACTGGCGCGAGGGTGCAAACCTCGATGCTCTCGAAATTACCGCGATCACCGATCCGGTTGCCCGTGTTAACGCATTGATTGCCGGTGACATTCAACTCATGGCTAATGTCGATCCAAAGGCGTTCAGGCAGCTCGACGCAGCCGATGGCGCTCACCTGGTGTCAACCCCGGCCGCGTTGCAGCTCGGGATCTGTATCCTTAAAAATACCATGCCGGGTGAAAACGACGACTTCGTCAAGGGCATGCAATATATCCAGGATCGTGAGCGCATCGTCAAGCGAGTTCTTAAGGGCAAGGGTTCAATTGGTAACGATACGCCAGTATCTTCCGCGCACGGTAACGATTGGTGTTCCGAACTGCCCCAGCGCGAGTTCGATCCCGATAAAGCCAAGTTCCACTTCAAGAAAGCCGGCCAAAGCAGCGCAGAATTGTTTGTTGCACCGGTTGCGTCAGGCATTGAAGACATGTGCCTGTTGGCGCAGGCCAACTGTGCCAAGATCGGTTTCGATCTGAAGCTGAAAAAAGTGCCGAACGATGGTTACTGGGGCGCGGTGTGGATGAAAGAGCCGATGAATGTGGTGACCTGGAACATGCGCCCGACCGCGAATTCACAGATGGCGATTCAGTTCGGTCCGGGTGCGGCCTGGAACGATACCTACTGGAACAATAAGCGCATGGGTGAATTGCTCAGTTTATCGCTATCGGAAACCGATCCGGCCAAGCGTCACGCACACTATTGCGAAATGCAGACCCTGATCCATAATGGCAGCGGCATGGTTATTCCGGCCTTCACCAATATCAACGACGGTATTGCCGATAATATCATGGGTATGCCATCGGTACCGCTAGGCCAGTTGAGTGCCGCCGAATGGCCTGAATTTATCTGGCTGGCATAAAGGTTAAGAAACCGGAATGATTTTGATCGAGGCCCGTATAAAACAAACTTTATACAGGCCTCTTTTCATTCCAGGGATTAAAAATTACTGTTTCTGAATAACCCTGTCACATCAAGTTGTGGTGGTCTTACTGCATAAAATATTTCTGAGGATTTAGCAAATGATGAAGCAAATGGTGTTGCAAAGGATAGCGATTGGTTTCGCCACATTGATCGTGGTTTCGATTATCGTTTTCATAATGACCAGCTGGCTACCGGGTGATGTCGCACAGATAATTCTGGGACAGGCCGCGACGCCCGAGACCCTGGCGGCGCTTCGGGCCCAGCTGGGAACGGATCAGCCCCTGATAATCCAGTATTTCAGCTGGCTTGGTAATATGGCGACAGGCGACCTCGGAATTTCCAAGGCCGGCGGCGCCACTATCTCCAGCCTGATCGGCGGTCGAATCGGCAACACGATGGTAATGGCCGGTTTGGTTGCATTGATCTCGATCCCGATTTCGATAGCGCTTGGCCTCTATGCCGCGATGCATCCTGGCACCTGGCTCGATCGCATGGTAACTTTCGGTACCCTGAGCCTCATTTCCGTACCTGAATTCTTTATTGCGACGGTGATGGTGTTGATCCTGGCGGTTAATTTGCACTGGTTGCCCTCGACCGCATATTTAACCGGCAACGAGGATTTTTTCGGGCTATTGAAAGCGCTAGCGATGCCGCTCATCACGCTGGTCATAGTCGTTTCCGCGCAAATGATCCGAATGACTCGCGCCGGCATACTTAACGTCATGAGTTCGCCCTATATCGAGATGGCGATTTTAAAAGGCGTGCCCAGGAAGCGCATCATTCTGCGCCATGCGTTCTTTAACGCGATCGGTCCGATTGTCAATGTTATCGCGTTGAATCTTGCTTACCTGGTCAGCGGCGTGGTTATCGTTGAAACCATATTTGCCTATCCCGGCCTCGCGAAACTGATGATCGATGCGGTACAGACTCGAGACCTGCCGCTGGTGCAGGCCTGTGCAATGATATTTTGTGGTGTCTACGTTGTCCTCATTATCCTGGCAGACGTCGCGTCGATACTTTCCAACCCCCGCCTAAGGCAACCCAAGTAGGTCGAGAGGACATAAAAATGACTGATCAAAATGTAACCAAAGAAGAAGAAGTAATCGCCAAGCTGGATGCTTTCGCCGAGCTGCCTGATGCCCCCCCGAAACGAAGAATCAAACTCACATGGGTAGGCAAGGCTTCGGTGGCGGTGGTCGTGTTCTGGCTGGTGATTGTCGCCATTGGACCCAGCATTGCACCCTTCCATGAAATGGATATGGAGGGCGACGACGGCTTTCTGGATGCCTATTCCGGCGAGTATGGCTCGTTTTACCTCGGTACCGACTACCTGGGACGGGATACCTTATCGAGAATCCTGTTTGGTGCGCGAAATACTATCGGTATCTCCCTGCTGGCGACCCTGCTGGCCTACCTGATGGGTATTACCCTCGGAATATTGGCTGCGGTCAAGGGAGGGTGGATTGACATGGGGATCAGTCGGGTCAACGATGCCATCCTCGCGTTACCGACAATCATGCTCGGCCTCATAGTCATCGCCGCGTTCGGGTCGTCGATACCTATCCTGATAATGACGGCAGCGATAATATACGCAACCAGCGTGTTCCGAATCTCGCGGGCGCTGGGTCAGGACATCATGGTGCAGGACTTTGTTGAAGCGGCACAGGCACGGGGTGAAGGTGTCTGGTGGATTATCAAATCCGAGGTGTTACCCAACGCGGCAATGCCGCTGGCGACGGATTTTGGCCTGCGCCTTGTGTTTGTCGTGCTGTTCATATCAAGTCTGAGCTTCCTCGGACTCGGCGTACAACCCCCCGCGTCCGATTGGGGTGCGATGGTACGGGAAAATCTGCAGGGCCTGACCTACGGTTCCTGGGCGGCAATCTGGCCTGCTTTGGCAATCGCCAGTTTTACCATCGCGATCAATTTGATCGTAGACGATATTTCCGCCAAGGCCGGCGGCAGTCTCGCGAAGAAAATGGTGTAGAACTATGGAACAAAATGATATGACACGGGAAAAACTATTTGAAGTTAAAGATCTGCGAATCAGTGCAACCAGTGACGAAGGGGTTGAAATTCCGATCGTCAAGGGTGTTTCATTTGATATCCATAAAGGCGAGGTAGTCGCGCTCATCGGCGAGTCCGGTTCCGGCAAGACAACCATATCACTCGCGGCCCTGGCCTATACCAAACCGGGCTTACATTTTGCCGGCGGTGAGGCGCTGTTATATGGCGAAGACGTATTAACCATGGCGCCCTTGCGGCAACGCGAAATTCGCGGCTCCAGCGTTGCTTACCTGGCACAAAGTGCCGCGGCCACCTTCAACCCTGCTATCACGATTGGTGAACAGGTCACCGAATCGGCGGTCCTGCATGGCGTGTTAACCCAGCCAGAGGCGACAAAACGCGCGGTAGAACTCTACCATGCGTTGGAATTGCCCGATGCTGATCGGATCGGATTTCGCTATCCACACCAGGTCTCCGGCGGTCAGTTGCAACGCCTGATGGCGGCGATGGCCCTGTGCGGCAAGCCCGACCTGATGGTACTCGATGAGCCGACCACGGCGCTTGACGTTACCACCCAGATCGAGGTGTTGAAATCATTCAAAAAAGTTATCAAGGAACAGAATTCGGCGGCTATCTACGTTACCCACGACCTCGCTGTGGTGGCCCAGGTCGCCGACCATATTGTCGTTCTATACAGTGGCGAAGTAATGGAGCAGGGATCTGTCGATCAGATCATTAACAACCCGACCCATGCCTATACCAAGCGTCTAATGGCCGCGGTACGACCTACGCCGAAAGCTGGAATGGGCACCACGGTAGGCACCGAGCACGATCGCGATGTCGATAACATGCAGGTCAGTAACCTGACGGCTGGGTATGGCGGAATCGAAAATGGCGAACCCAAAATAACCATATTACGCGACATCGATGTCAGTGTTAAAAATTCGCACGTGGTGGGCGTCATCGGTGAATCGGGTTGCGGCAAATCCACCCTCGCCAGGGTAATGGCAGGCATGTTGCCGCCGGCCAGGGGTGAAGTCAGGCTCGATGGCCAGGTTCTGGAAGGAAGCCTGCTTGATCGTAGTCTCGAAAACCTGCAAAAAGTGCAGTTTGTATTCCAGATGGCCGATACGGCGCTGAATCCCAAGCAAGTTATCAGTGACATAATTGGCAGGCCGCTCGAGTTCTACCATGGACTCAAAGGCAAGGCAAAACATGCGAAAGTAGCCGAGATTCTGGAAATGGTAGAGCTCCCTGCCGAGTTTGCGAGCCGCTATCCGATGGAACTTTCCGGCGGACAGAAACAGCGTATCAATCTGGCGCGATCGCTGGCCGCAAACCCGGAAGTCATGCTCTGTGACGAGGTAACCTCGGCGCTCGATAGTATCGTGAGCGCCAATGTGATTAAACTACTCACCGGATTGCGGGATAAGACCGGTGTTTCCTTCGTGTTTATCAGTCACGACCTTTCCACCGTTGGTTCTTTCGCGGATGAAATAGTCGTGCTTTACGCCGGCCGCGTGGTCGAACAGGGTCCGACCGACCAGGTGCTTCAACCGCCTTTCCATCCGTATACACGGCTGTTAATTAGTTCGGTGCCGGAGATGCGTATCGGCTGGCTCGAAGACACCATGAAAAAACGCGAAATGGCAGTGGGTATTGCCAAGGGTGTTGAAATTACCGCGACAGGCTGCCCTTTTTACAATCGTTGTCCGATGGGAATCGAGGGTACCTGTGAAGTAACAGTACCGCCTGATCTGCAACTCGATAATGGTCACATAATCGCCTGCCACATGACGCTCGAAGCGCTCAACGAAGCCGAGACGCATGCCCAGCAAATATTGCATGGTTTCGAGAAGGTCGGTGAAGACGAGCAAACCGTTCACACTGCTCACTAATTTATACGGATTAACTGAATATGAAAAAATATCCACGATTAGACGAAATGGGGGTTAATAATCCCCAGGAAATTGAGAAATTTTTGATCTATACGACCGATAATTTCGATATTTTACGAATTATTTATGAACGCAAGAAAGGGTCGTTGCTACCGGTTAGTAAAAATTACAAATTCCCGCGTATCAAGAAGTCGGTCATGGTAGATAGCGGTACTCGTCAAACAGAGGTAATTTTCGAAAGCGCCCCGGCATTCAGAGAAGCTCTCAGTGAACTCGAACAGCTAAAAGCAGCCAGGGATCAGGGTGCCGACCTGTCGGAACTGATAACCGAAGAAGTGCGGCTGCTCGAAGAAGATGTGGCACTGCGGATCGAGTATATTAAGTCGCTGATTAAGAAGGTTAAGTAGGTATATAAGATGCACCCTCACCCCTGCCCTCTCCCTCAAGGGAGAGGGAGTTAAGTCCCCTCGCCCCTCTGGGGAGAGGGTTAGGGTGAGGGGAAAATCCAATCCACCCGAAAATTCTACTCTCCCAATTCATCATCAATCGCTTCATCGTGTGCTAGCTGCTGGACGCCTTCCATGACCGACCCCGTGTGGGGCGCGGCCGAAGGTGAGACAGGACCCTGTTTGTCCAGGGGTACCGGTGCCCTCATAACCATGCGCACTAAAGCGAACACCCCAATCAGTCCGTGTACCGCTCCCATCGACCAGAAAAATGTCTGTGTTCCATAGCGCTCCATAATACTGGCGATCAATACTGGTCCCAGCACTGCTCCCAGCCCACTGATTAGCACCAGGGCTCCACTGGCGGCGATCATTTGACTGGGGTCGAGATGATCGTTGGTGTAGGCAAGGCATATCGAATACAGCGGAAACGCAAAGCCACCAAACAAGGCGGCCGAGAGGAAAAGCATCAGGTTTGAATTCTGCGATAAAGAACCACAGATCACCGCTGCCAGCGCTGCCAGTAGGCTGACTATGGTTAAAACGATACGGCGATCATAGCGATCGGATAGTGCTCCAAGCGGTCCCTGTAAGATAATCGTGCCGACTACCGCAGCAGCCATAAAATAAGAAATGTTTTTAATATCGAGCCCGATACGCTGACCGTAGACAGGTCCGAGCGCGAAAAATGTCGCGGTCACGAGACCGACCGCAAATATCCCGACCAGCCCGAGGGGTGATAATCGAAACAAATCGCGCAGGCTGATATTAACCGACTCACGGAATGCGGGTGGAGATCCGGCAGATAGCAATAAGGGCACCACGGCAATAGAAATTAAGACCGATGTGAGGATGAACAGTAAGTACTCGCTCGGATCAGCCAGATTGAGTAAAAGCTGGCCGGCGCCGACACCGAGATATGAAACAACCATGTAAAGTGAGAGGAGTTTACCGCGCGTCTCGTTGGTAGCGCGGTCGTTTAACCAGCTCTCGGCAACAATGTAGAGGCCGGCAAAACATAAACCGCTGATAAATCTCAGTGCGATCCAGATCGGTACCTGGACAAAAATAGCGTGTACCAGTATGGATGCGGACGCTAACGCGGCGAGTGCCGCGAAGACTCGAATATGGCCGACATTCGCGGTAATTTTTGGAGTGATAATCGAACCCAGCAGGAAGCCGACATAGAATGACGACATGATCAGGCCGGTTATGGTCGCCGAAAAACCTTCCTGGTCGGCACGTACCGCGAGCAAGGTACCTTGCAGGCCATCGCCAAGCATGAGAATGCTGAAACCGAGTAGCAATGCCCAGGAAGAGCGTAGCGCCGAGCCAAATGTTGCGGGTCTGGTCACTTGAAATTAAGCCTGGTCCTTTGAAATATACTCATGTTCTAACTTCATTTTCATTACCGGTGCGGCCCCAGAATAATTCGCGCACCGCCTCGCTGTTTTTTGCATCATCCCGTTCAGCAAAGCTCAGGACGGGCACCAGACGGGGACGTTTACCATGTACCCGGGTTACCCGGTGTATGGTTTGACTACCACCGAAAATTAACAGCGTGCCAGCGCTAAATGGCAATTCTACGACCTGGCTTCTGTCACCGTCGAGAATGCCGGCAACGATTTCCTTTTCATCAGGCTTGCCGCGAATCTGCGGCACGTATTCGAAGGCGCCGCCAGACTCTGGCGCCTGTAGCATGAGTGTTACGGTAAATTCGGATTCGTCGAAATGCCAGCCGTGTTCACCGCCATCGACGAATACATTGATCGAGCAGGCACCGAGCGGATCTGCGAAGCGATAGAATTCCGACTTATCCAGCACATACCCAATAAAATCCTTGAGTGGGTCCCACTGGTACAATCGACGCAAACTACTGTTTTGCGCGATCTGATCGTACGGCACTGAACCGACAAATGTCTGCTCCTGGCGTCTGCCAACATCATCTGATGGCAGGTTGCTATCGTCGTCGGTTAGGTAGGCATTGTGGGTGCTCTTGCAGAAATAGGCCTGTCCGGAGATTGAATTGGCTTCCTCGGTAAGAATCCGGTGCGCGTCGGTAGTAATGAAATCAGGCAGCATGCAAAGACCGGTCTCCAGGTATTGTTGACGACACCGCTCGGCAAGCTCAACTCCCACGACGCTATTCAAATCAGCGATCGGGTAGCGGGCCAGGTTTACCATTTCGGCGGCGATGATGGTCGCTTTATTTGCATTGCTCATTTTACTATTCCACTATTAGTCCAGGTAGGGAATATAACTGCACCCATCATCGAAAATCAATCCCTCATCTGTTGATAATGCACATCAGAAAACAGTTACAATTGCTACTGGGGTACCTCTGAATGTTCGGAAATTGATGTCAAAATTAAATGTTCTATTCCTGTTCAGCGACGAGCATCGGCGCGACGCGCTTGGTTGTTATGGCCATTCGTTGGTGAAGACGCCAAACCTTGATGGGCTGGCGGCTCGTGGTACGCGTTTCTCGAACGCCTATACCCCCTCGCCGATTTGTGTACCCGCCCGTGCTTCCCTTGCCGCCGGTGAATATGTCTACAGGACCCGTTGCTGGTCCAATGCGCAGGCTTACCAGGGCGAGCCGCAAAGCTGGGGCCACAGATTGCAATCCCAGGGGCACAGGGTCGATTCGATTGGCAAACTGCATTACAGGGCAAAAGAGTTCGATAATGGCTTCGATAATGAGATTTTACCGCTATATATCCAAAATGGCCTCGGCTGGATAAAAGGCCTGTTACGCGATCATGAATCAGTGCTCGATTGTTCGGGTTATGCAAAAGATATAGGGCCCGGTGAAAACAGTTACACCGACTACGATCTCGGTGTAACTCGTGGAGCCTGCGACTGGCTGGGTAACACCAGGAATATCAATGCTGATAAACCCTGGGCCCTGTTTGTTTCCTGGTTACGCCCGCATTATCCGCTTACCTGTCCGAGCGAATTCTATAACCTGTATCCGCTGGATAGTCTTGATAATGCTCGCTTTACAGATCCCGGTCAGTTACCGGCACACCCGGTACTAAAAACCATTCGTCACAATTTTGATTACGACAGGTACTTCACCGAAGAGACACGCCAAATAGCCCGCGCGTCTTACTACGGGCTTTGTAGTTTTCTCGACTACCAGGTAGGACGCGTACTGGAAGCACTCGAATCGAGTGGGCAGGCACAGAATACTCTGATTATTTACACCAGTGATCATGGTGACCACAATGGCGATCGCGGGCTATGGACGAAGATGACGCTTTACGATGAATCGGCAGCGGTGCCGATGATTATTGCCGGGCCCGGCATACCGGATAATAAGCTGGTATCGACGCTGGTTTCACTGGTTGATATCTACCCAACCATCCTCGGCGCCGTGGGTGCTGACGATGACGGCAAACAACGCCCTGGAATCGCCCTGCAAACACTTGCCAATAGTGATAATTTTGATCGACCGATTCTGAGTGAATACCACGATGGCGGCTCCCCGACGGGCATGTTTATGTTGCGTAATAAACGCTGGAAATATAATTATTATCCGGGTTATGCGCCGGAGTTGTTCGATATGCAGGACGACCCGGATGAATTAATCGATCTCGCTAAATCCAGTGCACATGACGATATACTGAGCGAATGCCATCGGCAAATGCTGACCCTGGTTGATCCGGAAGCAGCCAATAAACGTGCGTTTGCCGATCAGGCAGCGAAGATCGAGGAACTCGGCGGTGTTGAAGCGGTGATGAATGCAGGTGAGTTTGACTTTACGCCTGTGGGTGGTTAGGTATCGGATATTAGATTCCCCTCAAGCTTCCGCTCCTGCTCACGCCCCTTACCTACATCCATGTAGGCAACCCCTGCCCTCTCCCCGGAGGGGCGAGGGAGTTAAAAGTCCCCTCTCCCTGAGGGAGAGGGCTAGGGTGAGGGTGCATGAAGCGAGCACGAAGGCTTTATATCCGAATCAATAGACTATCCCCGCGGAACCTTCCCGCCTATTGCATT
>QNFD01000033.1 GCA_003645435.1 Gammaproteobacteria bacterium
AGCGCCTGACGGCTATGGCGAACCGAACCATACGCATACCTTTACGCGAGGATCCGGTCGAAGATCTCGGCCCTCTGTATATTACCCAGCGCGCAAAAACCAATCCCGGCTCAGATAATGCTTACCCCACGCCGAGTGGAAAGCTCGAATTCTGGACTGAAGTCCTCGAGCAAAAATTTGCCGAGCTGGGATTTTCGGCATTACCCGAATTTTATAGCGAGAAGCACCAGCTGGTCGATCTGCCCTATTTGCAGACTTCGGAACAGACTAAAGTATCACCGTTTTTCGACATTGAAGTTCTGGTTCACCCGGCCAGTATAAAGTATCCGGAAACATCCAAAACTGAAAGCCTGCCGCCCGACTCAGTTTTTGACACGGAACTGCTCAGCGGTAGGCCACCCGCACCACACTTCCACTCCTGGACCCATTACTTCTGGCAGGCGCAGGAAATGTGGCCCGAGTTGTATTGCCAGATACATCCCGATAAAGCCGTAAAGCATGATATTGAAGACGGTGACAAGGTGGTTATCGAGACCAGCAATGGTGAGATCGAAGCCCGCGCCTGGGTACATAGAGGAATACGGCCATCAAGCGTGTTTATTCCAATCGGCTGGGATGAACAACAGCCTTACCACCCGGCAGCGACTGTGAATCACCTCACCGGTTCGGCACTCGACCCGCTTTCGCAACAGGCCAACCTGAAAACACACCTGTGTCGAATTAAGAAATTTTAATGCATATTTGATGGGTTGCACCCATCCTACGGGACTCGTCATCCCGGACCTCGACCGAAGCGTCGGACCGCCGGCATCCATTGAAACGGAATAATGAAATTAAATAAGTTGTTGATTGAAAGGCCTATTACGGTTCCAATATTACCTTCAGCGGTTATTTGTAATGGGTACCGGCCTTCGCCGGCACGACGCCCTTATTTTGTTGCCTTCATGAAATATGCTAGCTACAGGGTTTTTAGAAGTTGAAGCAGGTTTTGTATTGCCTGTAGCATGGTCGCCTGTCTTATTGCATCGCGATCACCCGTAAACAGGTATTTCTGGGTGAACATCTGGTCTTCTACAGCCACCGAAATCCACACCGTTCCGACCGGTTTATCCGGACTGCCGCCCGCGGGTCCTGCGATTCCGGTTACCGCGATCGAACAATCTGCGGCACTGAAACGCAGTGCGCCACTGGCCATTGCATTCGCCACCGCCTCACTGACCGCGCCGTATTCATTTATTACCGATTCGGGTACGCCGATCATATCGGTCTTCGCCGCATTACTATAGGTTACAAAACCACATTCAAACCAGTCTGAGCTACCGGCAAGATCGGTCATGGATTTCGCTATTAACCCGCCGGTGCAGGATTCCGCGGTAGCAATCTTCCCGCCTCTTTCTAACAATACCGTGGCGAGCTCGGCAACGAGCTTAATCAAATCCTGGTTCATCACCGTATTATAACGCTAGCCCGGGCATTGCGAACCAGTTTAGAAACCCATTTAAAGGTGAAATTGGGTCTGCTCCCACAAAAATGCGCCCATCTTCAAGCAGGAATCTCCTAAACACATAGAAAATATGCATAATTCAACTAAACAAAGCGCTATAACAGCTTGAATTCAAACCGATCACGTGCGAATCTTGCTTTTAAGCAAAATTTAGAGGCCGTACTGTTGGATCTTGTAGAGGAAACAGAGCTGCTTCGCAAGATACCGATGTTTGCGAAGCTGGGCGCATCAAAACTGAAATTACTGGCATTCACCAGCGAATCGGTGACCTACGAAAATGATGAAGTCATTTTCTATACGGGTGACCTCGCCGATAGCGCCTATGTCATTATGGCAGGAAAAGTCGACGTACTCACCGACACCGACTCGGGGCCAGTCATTGCCATAACGCTGGAACAAAACCAGTTATTTGGTGAAATGGCCCTGCTCAACAATGTTCCTCGAAATTCCACCCTCAAGGCCAGCGGGGATCTCAAGGTAATGAAAATAAGTGGCGAAATGTTTCTCAAACTACTTTGTGAAAATTCCGAGCTGGCACTCGATGTAATGCGACAACTCAGCGATAAACTGGCGAAATCGCATTTTCATGTCAAGGAACTGCAACAGCAATTACAGCAGCAAGACCTGGCCAATTAAACCAGCCGAATGTTTCAGCAATGACTCGCGCACTCGATATTGATAGATTTCAATTACTGTGGCGCCAGAGCTTGCTCGATCAGTGCGTCGATGATAGCGCCGCTATCCACCAAAGGTTGGTAGATTCCTATAGCGAGCCTCAACGCGTCTATCACACGCTTAGTCATATCGAGCATTGCCTCGCCCACTTCGACAGGATAAGCGCGCAATTACAAAACCCGCTAGCGGTTGAACTGGCGATCTGGTTTCACGATGCAATCTATGCACCCGGCGCCGCCGACAACGAACAATTAAGCGCAGATCTTTTTTTGGAGCTAACCCGGGACTGCTTCGATGATTCGCTGCGTAATACCGTCTACCAGCATATCATGGCGACCCTGCACGATGGTTCCCAACTCGACAACAACGACACCAAATTTATGGTCGATATCGATTTATCCAGCTTTGCATTGCCATGGCCCGAGTTTGCGCGTGACAGCGATAATTTACGCAAGGAAATGAGTTGCCTGAGCGATGAAGACTTTTATCGAAAACAATTGGCGTTTCAGCAAAAACTGATAAATCAACCCAGATTTTTCAAGAGTGATTACTTCTATGAAAATTACGAGGATCAGGCTCGCCGGAACCTGGCCGACTTATTCGAAGGTACCCGCCAGAAAAACCCGGAATGATTTAAGGAGTCTCTGATCAATTCATGAATGAACGCGTTGTGCCCAAAATGACCAATTTCTGCGTTGTGAAACTTAGCAATAGCCCTGCTAAAGCTGGCCCCATGAGCGCAGCGAGTGCTTTGGGTCTTACTTGCTTTCCACGCCTTGAACTGAACGGTCCGACGCTTCGGCATTTTGAATCACAACCCGATTCACTCAGAATTAATCAGAGGCTCCTTAACAGGCCCGTAGCGAATCAACTATCGATTGTGTAAATTTGTACTGGTTTCTGACGACCTCGTACCAAAACTTCTCCCAGTGCCCTGAATGCATACTTACCCGGCTCGGTGCGGGCGCGGGTTTGTTCGGAAACAATAATTCGGGTGCCATAATCCTTGTTCAACTGCTCCAGCCGAGCGGTTAAATTGACGTTGTCACCATGCACCGTATAGCCGACACGGTCTCCGGATCCCACTAGCCCGCCGACCACCGGGCCTGTGTTTATGCCTATGCGCGTATTGAATGGAATGCCATCGCCGAACAGTTTGCCTTCGAGCACCTTTTGAATTTCAAGCGCGGCTTTGACCGCATTGCCGGCATGATCGGGATCGGCTTTGGGAACGTTAAACGTGGCCAGCACGGCGTCACCCTGAAACTGGCTGATAACCCCTCCACATTCGGTGATTGGCTGTGCAATCAGGGTAAAATACTGGTTCAATGCTTCAATCAATTGCTCCGGCGCGAGGGTTTCACAGATCGTTGTAAATCCTTCGATATCGGTAAACAGAATAGTGGTCTCATTCACCTCCCCCTTACCGGTTGTCGCGCCTTCCTCAGAATGAATAACCTGTTTCACCACTTCTTGCGGCACAAATTTAGATAAATCTCGTGCAGCACTGCCCTCTATAACCGATTCGACCAGCAGATTGCGGGCGCGTTGCAAAGCCAGCGCCAGCACCCCGGTTACAATTAATATTGAGATAACCTTATCAAACTCGGCACCGATCAATATGCTATTCGAAGTCATGTACTCGACGTAGTCACGCGTGATCATCATGTCGGCCGGATCACTGAATATCACGTAGAGAACCATTAGTATCCATCCCACAACAGCACTTAAACCGGTAGCAATGACAAACCGCGGATCAAAACGCAGCGCCCGAATAGCAATGAAAATAAACACATACAACACCGTCGGCACCTTCAAATAGAACGACGGCGGTTGTTCATATTGCACGTGGAAACTCCAGATAAGCCCCATTAACAATGTGATGTCGGCTATCGCGGAAAGATAAAGCATCCAGTCAGGAAGACATCGTTTCATTGCCAGCGATAACCGTATCAGGCTAAACAGTAAATAAGCGCTTAGCACCCAGGGTACGGGTGCAAAGGCAACGTCATCGGAAAACGTCTTTGGTGAAATCGCGTAGAGCAGGCCAAATATGGCAACAATCATCAACTGAATCACGCTGATCAGTACTTCGCTGCGCTCCTGCTGCCCCCGTATTGCCTTTATCAGGCGCTCCGGCAGAGCGATATTGTTTAAGTTTTGACTTAATCGCTGCGGTTTGATTTCGGGAGTAGTAGCCATAAAATTCAATTATGAGTCCAGCCAGGGACGCTATGTCAAACAGAAAATGTTAGCCTGAGACCATTCTGAAGCTGAAAAATTCACCCCGGCTTACGTTTTTCGAACCCGTGGCTAGCAGTCTGTCGGACTTAGGGAATCGTAGCGAGCATGGTGGGAGAGTGAGACCAGATTTTTCCGATTTTGAGGCGCATAGTGGATCCTACGCAACGATAAATCGGGGAAATATGGGCCGCTCTCCCATCAGCGCACGACTGCATGGATGCAGGAGGTAGAACAATGCAGGAGCAATTGTCGAGTAGATTCTCCCTAAGTCCGACAGACTGCTTGCACCTATTAACAGTGCGTTAAATATCATTTCAGTGTAGTCTGCGGTTGACCATGAAACGATTGAGAATAACAAAGCATGGCTGAACGCCTCGATCATGCGCGAATTTTAATTTATAGCCACGACTCTTTTGGATTAGGGCACCTGCGTCGCTGCCGCTCGATAGCGCACTCGCTGGTTTCCCGTTTCAAAGGGGTATCGGTGCTTATCCTCTCAGGCTCACCGATTATCGGTAGTTTTGACTTCAAGGCGCGAGTCGACTTCGTACGTATTCCGGGCATCATCAAGCTAAAGGATGGCGAGTACATCTCGCTTGGCTTACACATCGATCTTGAGCAAACCCTGTCGATGCGCGAATCAATTATTTACCACACCGCAGAAAGCTTTAAGCCGGATATTTTTATCGTCGACAAGGAACCCACCGGCCTCCAGGGGGAGGTGGTTAGTACACTGAAGATGTTACGCGACCGGGGCACTATCAATGTGCTCGGATTACGTGATGTAATGGACGAGGCTTCCTCTTTAAAAGCGGAATGGGAACGCAAGGATGTACTGCCCGTGCTCGAAGCGCTATACCATGAAATCTGGATTTACGGCCTGAGTCTAATGAATAATCCTGTCGAATCAATTGGATTATCCAAAGCGGTTAAGAACAAAATTACCTACACTGGATACCTTAAACGGGAGCTACCTGGCGATGCCAACTGGATGCCACCGGTTGGCCTGGATGCCCCGTATATTCTGGTCACGGTTGGCGGCGGCGGTGATGGTGCAGAAATCGTCGACTGGGTAATCGCCGCCTACGAAAATGATCCCGGTATTAGCCATCGGGCTATAGTTATCTCGGGTCCTTTCATGCAACCGGCACAGCAGCAGGGATTCCAGGAAAGATGTGAAAATCTTGAAAAAGTCGACATTATTAGCTTCGATAGCCACATAGAACTACTCATGGAGCGATCCCGAGCAATTGTTGCAATGGGCGGTTACAACACATTTTGTGAAATTCTGTCACTCGATAAACCCGCACTTATGGTGCCACGCTCGGTACCACGGCAGGAACAGTTAATCCGCGCCAGCCGGGCGGTGGAGCTTGGCCTGGTCAGTATGCTCGACCCCGAGGGTGAGCGCGATCCGGAGGTAATGGCAACTGCCCTGCGCAAGCTTCCCGATCAAAAGCCCCCATCGGCACACCAGATACCAGGTTTACTCGACGGTCAGGAGCGAATTGCCGAGTTGATTCGTCGGCGCCTTGAAGAACCTTATATCGACGGAAGTTTGACGGCCTGAGTAATAAGCATAAAAAGCGCCTGATGATTTATGTCCAGCATTTGCTCGGTATCGGGCACCTGCGGCGTACATCCTTTCTCGCCAATGCATTCGCGATTCATGATTTCGAGGTTCACCTGGTAACCGGCGGTATGCCGGTTTCGGATTTATCACTGCGCGGCATTGATTGCCACCAATTGCCACCAATGCGCAGTCTTGACGGCCAGTTTAACCAGTTCGTTGATGAGTTTGGTGATTTGATAAACGCGCACTGGAAACAACAACGATGCAACAGGCTACTCAGACTTTTCGATGATTTATCACCCGACGCACTGATTACAGAAACCTTCCCGTTTGGACGCCGCATGATGCGGTTTGAATTATTACCCTTGTTGAAGGCCGCCAGGCAACAGGATTCATCACCCCTGGTAATCGCGTCACTTCGCGATATTTTACAGCCCAAGAGCAAGCTGGGGCGTGACGAGGAAATCCACGCGCTGGTCGAGTCGTATTTCGACAAAATACTGGTGCACGGCGATGAACGATATGCCACCCTGGGTGATACCTACTCGCTGGCCAGCGAAATAGCTCATAAAACCTTTTATACTGGTTATATCAGCGAACCCGCCGCTAGTGAACAAATTCGTCCCGGCAACGAGAACGAAGTACTGGTTTCCGGCGGCGGGGGCGCGGTCAGTTTTCGATTATTAAAAACTGCAATAGATGCCAGACCTTTGTCGAAATTGAATCGACATACCTGGCGGTTGCTGGCGGGCCATGGTATCGATGCGAATAGCTTCGCGCAATTGCAAAACGCCGCGGGTAGGGGAATCATCGTTGAACGCAATCGCAGCGACTTCCAGGCACTGTTAAAGCAATGCGCTGTTTCGATATCTCAGGCAGGCTATAACACTGTTTGCGACATATTGAGAACCGGCGCTCGTGCAGTCATGGTGCCATTTTCAGACGCAGATGAAGTTGAACAAAGCTTACGTGCAAGACTATTACAGCAACACGATCGCGTGATTTCACTGGAACAGCAGGCACTCACAGCCGAGTCCCTGGCAACGGCGGTCGACCTGGCCAGTGAAATGCCCCGGCAATCAATCGATATGCGCATGGATGGCGCCAATGTCAGCGCGGGCTTGCTGCAAGAGTGGCTGAATGTCTGATAACGTGCCTTCGGATGCCAGCGCCTGGGCTAGACTGCGGGATGAACTCGATTTGTGGTCCGACACCGGCAATAGTGCGACCTTCTGGTGGCGCGACGACGATGCAACCGAGGCAACAGCCGAATTAGAGCGGCTCAATTCACTCAGCCAGGACTTACGGATCCCGGTGGCATTGGGCGCGATTCCGTCACTGCTGCACAATTCCCTATCCAGGTATTTACGCGAGCGCAACAATTTTACGGTTTTTCAACACGGCTACTCGCATAGTAGCTACGCTGCCGAGGGCATGAAAAGAATTGAAGTGGGCGGTGAACGCAGTACAGATGAAATTCAAACACAACTGGCGACGGGCTGCGAGAAACTGCAAGACGCATTTGCCGATCAGTTTTTGCCGGTATTGGTGCCACCCTGGAATCGTATCGAATCACGAACCTATGCGGCTCTGGTGAGTGCCGGGTTTTGCGGGGTATCATCGATGTGGGCGCGGGCGAACGCATACCCAGCGAAGGGTTTATTGCAGGTTAACACCCATCTCGACCCGGTCAACTGGCGTCACGACCGGGGTTTCATAGGAGAATCGAGAGCCATCGCAGATATTTGCAATCACCTCTTTACTCGACGTACGGGTAAGCAGGCGAGTAGCGAGCCTACCGGAATATTAACGCACCACCTGGCACAAACCGAAGAAGTCTGGGATTTCGTTCGTAGATTGATGCAGAAGCTGAGCGCGCACCCGGCGGTTGAATGGCTTGATGCTAGATCGATTTGGAGTTAATGGATGACTTAGTAGTAGCTTTGGAAACCCTCACCCCTGCCCTCGCGAGACGTCGCACCGCCCAGAGGGAGAGGGAGTATTCTGGTCCCCTCTCCCCCTGGGAGAGGGATAGGGTGAGGGGAATCATTGACTATCTATCTAACTCCGATCACTAATCCCGATAATAGTCCTTATACCAGTCTGCGAAAAGCTGCAGGCCCTGCTCTATCGAGGTACTGGGATAATAACCTATCTCATTTTGCAGTGAACTGATATCCGCGTAGGTGTGCTCGACATCGCCGGGCTGAAGCGGCAATAGCTCTTTCTCGGTTGATTTCCCAAAAGCTTTTTCCATTAACTCGATGTAGCGGAGCAATTCAACCGGTTCGCTATTTCCGATATTGTATATTTTCCAGGGTGCGCGACTACTCGAAGGATCAGGCTCGAGACCGCTCCATGCGGGATTACCTGTGGGAACTTTATCCAGGCACTGTACAACACCGCCGACAATATCATCGATATAGGTAAAATCGCGCCGGTGCTTGCCGTAATTAAACACCTGGATTGGTTCACCCGCGAGAATCGCCCTGGCAAATAATATCGGCGACATATCGGGCCGCCCCCAGGGCCCGTATACGGTAAAAAATCGTAGCCCGGTGGTCGGTATCCGGTACAGGTGGCTATAACTATGCGCCATTAGCTCGTTGGCTTTCTTGGTCGCCGCATACAGCGATACCGGATGGTCAACATTATCCTGTGTACTAAAGGGCATGGTTTCGTTGGCGCCATAGACAGAGCTCGACGAGGCATAAACAAAATGCTCGATAGCATGCTGCCTGCAGCATTCCAGCAGGTTCGCAAAACCGACTAAATTGCTACTCACGTAGGCACGGGGATTTTCCAGTGAATAGCGCACACCTGCCTGCGCCGCCATATTAATCACTCGATCAAATTTTTCCTGCTCGAATAGTTCTTCTATTGCCGGCCGATCGGCAATATCAATTTTGAAAAATTGGAAATTTCTAAACGCTGCCAATTGCTGTAAACGCGCCTGTTTTAAACTTACCTCGTAATAATCGTTGAGATTATCTATACCAACAATCTCGTCACCACGTTCACAAAGAACTTTGCAAATATGATAGCCGATAAAGCCGGCTGCACCGGTAACCAGAACTTTCATTGGATCGCGTTGTTTGTTATGGATAGACCCCTGCCGATACCATAGTAAGAAAATCCCAGGCCCTTCATTTTTTCCGGGTCGTATATATTACGCCCGTCAAATATCACCCTGTCGCTGATCTTCTCGAGCATCTCGTCAAAATTGGGGGACCAGAAGTGATTCCATTCCGTACAAATAATTAGTGCATCGACGCCTTTGAGCGCCTCTTCCTTGGTCCCGCATAGCGCCAGGTCTTCCCTGTCGCCATAAATACGCTGGGTTTCCTGCATCGCTTCAGGGTCATAAGCCCGAACCCCGGCACCGCGTTGCCAGAGCCCTTCCAATACCACGCGGCTGGTCGCCTCGCGGACATCGTCGGTCTGCGGTTTGAACGACAGGCCCCAAACCGCAAAAGTTTTACCATCCAGGCTAGCGCTCGAATCCTGCTTACCATAGTATCGATCGACTAATTCCAGCAAATGGCGTTTTTGATGCTCGTTGACCGCCTCTACGGCCTGCAGTATTCGACTCGGATAATCGTGCGCGTCCGCAGTCCTGATCAGGGCCTGGACATCCTTCGGGAAACACGAACCACCATAACCCGCACCCGGATAAATAAAAGAATAGCCGATGCGCGTATCCGATCCAATACCGTGACGAATCTCCTCGATATCCGCACCCAGGCGTTCGGCCAGGTTCGACATTTCATTCATGAAGGAAATTTTGGTTGCGAGCATGCAGTTGGCCGCGTACTTGGTGAGTTCGGCGCTACGTACACTCATATTTATCATCTTGTCATGATTACGGTTAAAAGGCGCATAAATTTCCCGCATTTTCTCTTCGGCCCTGATCGAAGTCGTACCAACAACGATACGATCGGGGCGCTTACAGTCGTTGACTGCCGCACCTTCTTTCAGAAACTCGGGATTCGAGACGACGTCAAATTCGAAATCAGCACCGCGCTTTGCCAAAACTGATTTAATCCTGTGATCAACCTTATCCGCGGTACCGACCGGCACGGTGGACTTGTTCACCACTGTTTTATAGCCATCCATGTGTACGCCGATAGTTTCTGCGACTTCCAGCACATATTGCAAATCTGCCGAACCGTCTTCATCGGGAGGGGTACCGACTGCAATAAATATGGTATCGCTATTTTCGACGGCTTCCTGCGCATCGATAGTAAAATGCAAACGACCCGCATCGTAACCGGCTACTACGAGCGACTCCAGCCCGGGTTCGTAAATATGGACAATCCCTTTTTTGAGTCTTTCTACCTTGTCTTCATCGATATCGACACAGATGACATTATGCCCGGCATCGGCAAGTACCGCCCCCTGAACCAGACCGACATAGCCGGTTCCAAATATTGCAATATTCATTCTTGATAACTCTCTGATCTATTAACTAAAATCCTATACCATGAGGCGAATAAGCTCCATATAAATATGGAGCTTACCCTCACCCCAGCCCTCTCCCAGAGGGAGAGGGGGAGTAGCTGAAACTAATGCTCTCGTATCTATCCAGCAGTTTACCCGAGTCACTGAAATGAAAAACGTGACCACCGTCCCAATCGAACTTCACTGGCGACTCACCGCGCATATCCCAATCCCTGGCCAGCGCGTAAAAACAGCGGATAATACCTTTATGTGATACCGCGGCGCAGTCTTCTCCTTTCAATGCCAGCTGTTTCAGCCAGGTTTGGATCCTCTGCTGTACCTGTTCCGGGCTTTCTCCGCCGGGCGGCCTGAAATCACGTCCACGGGCCTCGTTTTGGCGCATTTCGTCGCCGAGACGTTTTCGTAAAGGTTTGAGGATTTCTCCCTCCCAGTCTCCCCAGTGCATTTCGATGAGCGCTGACTCGACAACAGGATTATTAATTCCCATTAGCGCTGCGGTTTCACGGGCCCGCCGTAACGGACTGGTGTACCAGGTCATCTGGCGTAACTCGAGCGGAAGCTGACGTCTTTTCACCTGCTCGACTCCGAGCTCGCTCAAAGGGTTATCAATGCGCCCCTGAATGCGCTTGATCGCATTCCACTCGGTGGGACCATGTCGAACCAGAACGATCTTCATGACCTGATATCAGGTTTCACGCTAGCGCCAAGTTTTTCGACTAATTGATCGATGCCGCCATCGAGTGAAAAATGCTCACGGACATGTGCCTCTCCAGCTTCAGCCAGGCTTAATCGTAGCCCTGGATCAGTAATCAGTTTGAACAACGCCTGCCCGAGGGCATCACTGTCTTTTTCGGTCACCAGCCAACCGGTTTTAGCGTGCTCGATCAATTCGGGAATTCCGGATATATCGGTAGACAGGCAGGCAAGTCGCTGGCTCGCTGCCTCCATTAGCACGTTGGGCAGACCGTCACGATCACCATCCGCGGATATCTGGCTCGGCAACACAAACAGATCTGCGTTTCGATAGCAGGCCAACACCTCGGTTTGCGGCAGGCCGCCAAGCCATTTAATACGCCCGCTTAAACCCATTGATTTGGCACTGGCCTTTAGTTTTTCGAGTAATTCACCCCCGCCAATATGGGTAAACTCCCAGTGCAGGTCCGCTGGTAGCGCAACCAGGGCATCGAGCAGGCACTGGTAACCTTTCTTATCAACCGCGCGCCCAACCGAAACCAGCCTCACTGGGTTCTGCGCATCGCTACCGTCTCGATACTCTACAGGGGTTTCATTGTCTGGAAACCGCTTAAAGTCGAGGCCGTGGTAAACCAGACTTATTTTGTCGGCACCATCGGACAAATTTCTTAAATGTTCCGCGTTCACAGCAGTACAGGTAACTACCCATTTCGCGTTGGCAATTTTCTGCCGTTTCTCCCAGTCCTCGATGGTCCAGATATCCTTGGCGTGGGCGGATATGCTCCAGGGCCTTTGTGTAATCAGGCTGGCATAAAGGCATACCGATGACGGGGTATGCATAAAGTGTGCGTAATAATGGCTAACGGACGCCGGCGTATCGCACGCCAGCACCAGCGCCTGGGCAAACCGACGAAATCGATTAATCGTGAAATCGCGTCGAAAATCACGAACAAACATGCGTTTGGCCTGTCTATACCCGGGTAGTTTGCGTACCTGCCACCAGGCCTTTATCACCCTTGGGATATCATCGCTTACGTATTCTGGAAGATAGTTGACTGATGCTTCTATTTCAGCGTGAACTGGATGGCTCGCCGGATCGGTCGGGTGGCGCAGCGAAAAAAGGCACAGGCGAAAGCCCCGCATTTCGAGGGCTCGGATTTCCTGGGCGATAAAGGTTTCCGACAGGCGTGGATATCCTTTAAGTATGATGGCCACGGTAGCGGACATTTATGCGTGCAAACCTGCATTTGATTAATAGTTGTTGATCGGCGATAGTACACTGGTGCCGGGTTCGACGCTATCGACTCCACAAAAACCCCGCGGTTCGCTAACGCCGACAACAGGAAAAAACAGGTCGTATGGAACCCTCTATTTATCGGTATATATTAAACCACAGCCGTAACGATCAGATTGCGCTTGTCCTGTTGTCGTTAATTTCACTGCCGGTGGTCTACATTACCCTGGAATTACCCAAAAAAATTATCAATATGCTTGAAGGAATAGATATTCCGGAAAGCGTTTTGGGTTACCCGGTTGATCAGTTCAGCTATTTAATGCTGCTTAGTTTTGCCTTCCTGTTCGCGGTACTGGTCAACGGCGGCATCAAATACTTTATCAACGTATATCGCGGCGCGCTTGGCGAAAGGCTGTTATGGCGTTTTCGTTACGAGTTATACGAACGTATTCTGAGATTTCCGATACCCCATTTCAAGCGCGTTTCCCAGGGCGAGCTAATCCCGATGATCACTGCCGAAACCGAACCCCTGGGGGAATTTATCGGTGAATCCTATACCCTGCCAGTGTTCCAGGGTGGCATACTATTTACCTATCTATTTTTTATTTTCCAGCAGGATACATAT